>DATMLG010000351.1:0-13403 GCA_035570675.1 Verrucomicrobiia bacterium
GCGCGCTGATTACGCAATTCCCGTTCAATCGCCCGGCGGACAAGCAGAGTTTTCCGATTCGCAACCGCATTGTCGCGGGCATGACTTTGGGCACGGTGGTGGTGGAAGCGAATCTGACGAGCGGCGCGCTCATCACCGCCAACATGGCCGTGGACGCCGGCCGGCAGGTGTTCGCCGTGCCCGGCCGGATTGACTCGCCACGCAGCAAGGGCTGCCATGACCTCATCAAAAAGGGCGCCAAGCTCTGCGAAGGCGCGGAGGACATTCTCAGCGAATTCGAATACCTCTTTCCCGCGAGCAACCGGCCGCCCGGCGCGGGTGAAACCGGCGTGCTGCCCGCGCTCAGCCTTTCCGAAAACGAACAAACGGTGTATGACGCATTGGGCGGGGAGGAGTTGAGCACGGACGATGTCATCCGCAAATGCGGCCTGCCCAGTTCGACCGTGTCGGTCGTGCTCCTGAGCCTGGAAATGAAGCGCCTGGTCCGCCAGCTGCCCGGCAAGCTGTTCGTGCGAAATGTTTGAACCGGCCGCTTGACATCTTTTCCGTTCCCCGCCATAATTAACCATCCGGTTGGTTAACTTATGAGCCGCCCGCAAAATCAGGCCCGCACGCAGCAGACGCGCAGCACGGAAACCCGCGCCGCCATCCTTGCCGCGGCCGCCGACGCCTTCGCGCAGGCGGGTCTTGCCGGCGCGCGCACCGAGGCCATCGCCGCCGCTGCGGGCGTCAACAAGGCGATGCTTTACTACTATTTCAAGAGCAAAAGCCATCTTTACGAGGCCGTGGTGGAGGACCACTTCGAGGAATTTAACCGCCGGGCGTTGGAGGTGCTCGCCGGGCCGGGGCCGGCGCGCGCCGTGCTCCTGCGTTATGTGAGCCTGCATTTCGATTTCATCACCGCGCGGCAGCGGTATGCCTGCATTTACCAGCAGATGATGATGACCGGCGGGAGGGCGCTGGAGCGTCTGGTGCGCAAGTATTTCCTGCCGCGCAGCCAGGCCCTGGACCGCGTGCTCGAACGCGGCATGCGCGAGGGCGAGTTCCGCCGCGCAGACCGCCGTCATACCGCCATCTCCCTCGTCGCGCTCATTGTATTCTATTTTTCCGCGTCCCAGGTGCTCCATCTCCTCGGCCAGTCCGACACGTATGACCGGGCCAGCCTGAAAATACGCAAACGGGAAGTGCTCGATTTCATCCGTCACGGCCTGTTCCTGCATCCCGACGACCCCTGCCATGAAACGTAAAATCCGCATCACCATCATTGCGCTCGTCGTACTGGCGGGCATCGTTTATTACGCGCTCAGCAATCGCGCCCATGACATCGTGATCACCGGCATTGTCACGACCGACAGCGTCATCGTGAGTTCGGAAATCCAGGGCCGGCTGCAACAGCTCCTGGTCAAGGAGGGCGACACGGTCAAACACGGCCAGCTTCTGGCCGTCATTCAGCCGCAGGAATGGAAGGCGGACATGGCCTACTACCGGTCGCAGCAGGCCCAGACCAGCAACCAGATCAGCCAGGCCGAGGCCAATCTCGCCTCCGCGCAGGCGCAGGTGGTGCAGGCGCAGGCCGATCTCGAAAACGACCGCCTGAATTTCACGCGCATCCAGGACCTGTTTCAAAAGGGTGTTGAATCCGCACAGTCCGCCGACCAGGCCCGCACCACCTTCGACGGCGCGAAGGCCCGCGTGGATTCGCTCGAAAAACAGGTCGAAGCCGCCCAGTCCGCGGTGCAGGCGTCCCATGAGCAACTCGCCGCCACGGGCGCCCAGACGGACAAGGCGCAGGTGCATCTCGACTATACCGAGGTGCATGCGCCGATCGACGGCATCGTGGATGTGCGCGCCGCGCTCCAGGGCGAAGTGGTAAATCCCGGCCAGGGCATTGTCACCCTCATCAATCCCGATGACCTCTGGGTGCGCGCCGATGTGGAGGAGGGTTATGTTGAGCGTTTTCATATCGGCGACAAACTCAAGGTCACGCTTCCCTCAGGCGATGTGCGCGAAGGCACGGTTTTCTTCCGCGGCGTGGACGCTGATTACGCCACACAACGCGACGTCAACCGCAGCAAGCGTGATATCAAGACCTTTGAAATCCGCCTGCGCTGCGACAACAGCGACCGCAGCCTGGCCCTCGGCATGTCGGCTTATGTGACGCTGCCGCTGGCCAAACCCTGACCGCGCCCATGGTGAACCTTTCCCTGTAACGCCATGTTTGACATTGAAGTCAAAGACCTGACCAAGCGCTTCGGCGATTTTGTCGCAGTGGACTCGATCAGCTTCAACGTCGGCCACGGTGAAGTCTTCGGCCTGCTCGGGCCGAACGGCGCCGGGAAGTCCACGCTCATCCGCATGATGACCACGCTCGTGCCGCCCACCTCGGGCAAGGTGCTCATCAACGGCTTTGATGTCGTCCGCTCCCCGAACGACGTCCGCCAGTCCATCGGCGTCATCCCGCAGGCCATGACTTCGGACCTCGATTTGACGGCGTGGGAAAACATGAGCATTTTCGCCAAGTTTTACGGCCTGTCGCGCGAGGAACGCCGCAAAACGATCAAGGAATTGCTGGAAGCCGTTGACCTGACGCAGTGGGCCGACAAACCGTTGAAAATGTTCTCCGGCGGCATGCGGCGGCGGCTGGAGATTGCGCGCGGCCTCGTGCACCATCCCAAAATCTTCTTTCTCGACGAGCCCACGACGGGCCTCGATCCTGTCTCCCGCGTGGCCGTCTGGGAAATGCTTTCGAAACTCAAACGCGAGCGCGATCTCACCATTCTCCTTACCACGCATTATATGGACGAAGCCGACAAACTCTGCGACCGCATTGCCATCGTGGACCACGGCAAGCTCGTCGCGCTGGATTCGCCGCTCAAGCTCAAGGCCTCCGTTCCCGGCAAGAACATCATGGAAGTCAGCTTCGCCAATCCGCCGCCGGACTGGCAGACTCTTCTCCGCAACCTCCCCGATGTGGCCGACGTGAAGGCGGTGGACAATGTCTTCCGCCTCTCGTCTGACAACGGCCCCCGTACCACCGTCGAAGTCATGGACGCTGCGCGCAAGGCTGGCGTCGAGGTCACTTCGCTTTCTGTGCAAAGCACATCGTTGGATGACGTTTTTGTGCATTACACCGGCCACCAACTGCGCGACGCCCTGCAGGCGCCGGCGGTTTATCAGCAACCACGCGTCTGACATGCATCGCATCCTTGCCATCATTGAGCGTGATTTGCGCCGCTTCCGGCGCAGTCCCACCCTCATCATGGTGTCCGTCGTCATGCCGCTGGTGCAACTCATCGTGCTCGGCTATGCCTTCGGCGGCAAGTTGAAGCACGTCGAGGTCGGCGTGGTGGACGAGGACCACGGCGTGCCCGCGGTGAAGTTGAAGGAAATGTTCCAGGCCATCGCCGCCAACGCCAGCACCTTTGACACCGTCGCCTACACCGACCAAACCTCCGCCCTCCATGACTTGCGCAGCGGCCGCATCAGCGCCGTGGTGAACATCCCGCCCGAGTTCTCCCGCTCCGTGCTCGCCGGCAAGAACCCGCGCATCGCGTTGATAGAGGACAACACTGACCAGTTCGCCGCCAGCGCGCTCGAAGGCTCCCTCACCCAGTTGCTCGCCCCTTACAACGCCCCCGCGACCGCCCCGCGCCTGTCGGCGGATGTCACGCTCTCCGTCGTCGAGGTTTATCCCTACGTGCCCTACATCCAATACCTGCTGCCCGGCAGCACCGTGCTCGCCATCTTTGTTTCCGCCATGATCGGCGGCGGCATCATCTATATCGATGACAAGGCGCGCGGCCTGCACGAAGGCTACCTCGTCACGCCCATCCGCAAGTTCGAGCTCATCCTCGGCTTCAACCTAGCCGGAGCCGTCAAGGCCATCATGGCCGGGGCGGTCCTTATCACCGTCGGTTCGCTGATTGCCGGCATCCCCGACCCGCTTAACGTCGCCCGCCTTGCCCGCATGATGCTTCTCGTGGTGCTCACGGCGCTGGCATTGATCAGCATGATGTTCGTGCTGATGGTCCGCGTCAGCGATCCCCTGGTGCCCCGCGCGATGTTTGGCGTCCTGAACACCCTGCTCTTCTTTC
Source organism: Verrucomicrobiia bacterium (assembly GCA_035570675.1). Taxonomy (GTDB): domain Bacteria; phylum Verrucomicrobiota; class Verrucomicrobiia; order Limisphaerales; family Pedosphaeraceae; genus DATMLG01. Next base: position 4,095 of record DATMLG010000351.1, read on the forward strand.
CCAGCGGCGCGGTCTATCCCATCGCCGCGTTTCCCAACTGGATGAAAGCCATCGCCACCGTGGATCCGTTCACCTATGCCGTCGATGGTTTCAAGGAACTGCTTTTGAAAAACACCGGCCTGTGGGCCATTTCCGGCGACCTGCTTTATCTCTTCATCTTCACCCTCGTTGCCATGACCGGCGCCACCCTCCTCTTCCGCCGTACCCTGTAACTGGAGCGGTGCTTCACTTTTCCGGCGGCGCGGGCGCTTCCGGACTCGTGATGATGCGCGCCCCCCGCTTGTAGGTGATGTAGGAATAAAACCACTGGAACAGCACCGCGATCTTGTTGCGAAAGCCCACCAAGAATACCAGATGAATCACCAGCCACGCCAGCCAAGCCATGATTCCGGAAAATTCAAACTTGCCGATTTTCGCCACGGCCGCAGACCGGCCAATGGTAGCCATGGTGCCCTTGTCCCAGTATTTGAACGCCGGCCGTTCCACGCCGCCGGGGAACGCAATCTCGTTTTCAATAATATGCGCCACATGCGTGCCCATTTGCATTGCCGCCGGTGAAACACCCGGCACCAGCGAGCCGTCCCGCTCCAGCACCAGCGCCATGTCGCCGATGGCAAACACCTCCGGATGGGCGGGCACGCTGAGATCGGGATTGACCTTGACCCGGCCCGCGCGGTCCAGTTCCACGCCCAGCTTTTTCGTCAAGGGCGTCGCGGAGACGCCCGCCGCCCAAATGATGTTTGCCGCATGGATCGTCTCGCCATTGTCCAGTTCCACGCGGCCCTCCGTGATGGTGCGTACTTTCGTTCCTGTACGCACGTGCGCGCCCAGTTTCTCCAACTGCCTTTGTGCGCTCGCGGAAAGCGCGGGCGAAAGATTCGCCAGAATACGTGGCGCGCCTTCCAGCAAAATCACCTGGGCCTGCGCGGGATCAATCCGCCGGAAATCCGCCTTCAACACATGCTGCGCCAGTTCCGAGAACGCCCCCGCCAGTTCCACGCCCGTCGGGCCGCCGCCCACCACCACGATCGTCATCAGCCGCTCCTGCGCGGCCGCCGAGGTTTCCGATTCAGCATGCTCGAACGCCCGCAAAATCCGGCTGCGAATCCGTGTCGCGTCCTGCAGCGTTTTCAATCCCGGCGCGAATTCCTCCCATTCCGGGTGCCCGAAGTAACTCGTGCAACTGCCCAGTGCCAGCACGAGATAATCATAACTCAAAGTGGTTTCCCGCAGGACCACCTTTTTCCCCGCCAGATCGAAGCTCTCCACTTCGTCAAGCAGCACGGTGATGTTCGGCCGGTCCGCCAGGATGGAGCGGATTGGCTGGGCAATGTCCGGCGCGGAAAGTCCCGCCGTCGCCACCTGATACAGCAGCGGCTGGAACAAGTGGTGATTCGTCCGGTCCACCAGCGTGATGCGCGCGTTTTGGTCGTCGAACCGCTTGCAGAATTCCAGTCCGCCGAATCCCCCGCCCAGCACCACAATGTGCGGATGTTCATTCTCCGTCATGCCCCAATCTTTAACCAATCCGCCCGAATTGCAATCTGCTAAAACACAAAACGTCTGGAAAGGCTGTGAAGCGCGTCCATATTACGGGAGAAGTTGTGTGCTTCCGCCGAAACCCGTTACACTTCCACCCGTGCCAGTCACCGCGCAACCGAAGTTCCGTTGAAAACCAAGCCCCCATCATCCGGCGAAAAAACGCCCCGGTTGCGGTTGCGCGTCACCGCCGCCGCCGAATCTATCATCCGTTCCGGCCACCCTTGGCTGTTCGCCGACAGCGTCCGGGAACAAAACCGTCCCGGCTTGACCGGCGAACTGGCCGTGATCTATGACCGCAAGGACAAATTCCTCGCCGCCGGATTGTTCGACTCCAATTCCCCCATTCGCGTCCGCATTCTGCACGCCGGAAAGCCCGCGACCATTGATGCCGGCTGGTGGCGCGTGCGGCTGGAACACGCGCTGGCACAGCGGCGCGAGCTTTTCGACTTCCAAACCACCGGTTACCGCTGCATCAACGGCGAAGGCGACGGCTGGCCCGGACTCGTCCTTGACCGCTATGACACCACGCTCGTGCTCAAGCTTTATACTGCCTCATGGCTGCCGCGACTCGATGAAATTGTCCAACTCCTCAAATCTTCGTTACCCAACGAACGCATAGTCCTGCGCCTCAGTCGCAACATCCAACAAGTTGTGTGGGATAGTTTTTCCCGAGCCGATGGACAAGTCCTCGCGGGCTCGCCATTGACAGGGCCGGTGATTTTTCTGGAAAGCGGCCTGCGCTTCGAAGCGGATGTGGTGCGCGGACAGAAGACAGGTTTCTTTCTCGACCAGCGCGACAACCGCCGGCTGATCGAAACATTGGCACGCGGCCGTTCCGTCCTGAACGCTTTCAGTTTCTCCGGCGGCTTTTCGCTCTACGCGGCGCGCGGCGGGGCGGCTTCCGTCACGGACTTGGATATCAGCGCCCACGCGCTCACCGGCGCGAAACGAAATTTTCAACTCAACCAATCTGTCCCAGCCGTCGCCGGTTGCCCGCATGAAACCGTGCAGGCGGATTCTTTTGAATGGCTGGCAGCAGCAAGGTCGCCCAAATTTGGCCTTGTGGTGCTGGATCCGCCTTCCTTCGCCAAACGTGAACCGGAGCGTGCCGGGGCTTTGCGAGCCTACGGACGCCTCGCCTCGCTCGGCATCAATGTGCTGGGCCGCGACGGCATTCTGATGGCCGCGTCCTGTTCCGCGCACGTCGCGGCGGACGAGTTTTTCGAAGCGATCCGTCATTCCGCCGATGCCTCCGGCCGCAAATATTCCGTGTTGCAAACCGCACTCCACGCGGCCGACCATCCGGTGAATTGTAAAGAGATGGAATATTTGAAGGCCATCTATCTCAGGGTGAAGTGAGTTTTTTTGTAGGCCATTTCCTACGCAGTTCATTTTATTTTCAAGTGTTGACGGCACTTTCTTGATCGATTCTTTCGGCGGTTCGCGAATTCTTTTTCAGCGCGGTTGGTATCTCCGCAAAATATGGCTGCCCTGATGGCACACTAATTGCGCTGACTGCAATATGTACTGTCTCTTTCCAGCCGTTAGAATCGCCCGCAACCGGCGTTTTGCGCCCTTTATTTTGGCACCGGCCAACACCCGCTTTTCGCGGGTTTAAATTTTTTAACGGCGTGTCATTCAATTCCAGCCTCCGAAACCCCCTGCTTCGAAGTCTCGCGCTGACTGCGACTTCGGTCGCGGGATTGTTTTTTTGCACGACGGCCGCCTTCGCGTCTGCCCCCGGTTCCAGCAACGGCAGCCCGGCTTATCTCACCAATTATTCGTTCGTTGTTTCCGCCAGCCAGGGGAGCCTCGCTCAATTCGACGTCGCGGGCGGAACGAGCAATGTCGTGTACAATATTTTGACAACCACCAACATGGCCGCCGCGTCCAATTCCGGTTGGAACTGGCTGGCGCAGGGTTATCCCGGCCGCACATATAAATTTATTCATCAAGCGGATTCGCAGGCGTTTTTTGCGCTGGGCGCGACCCCGGTCAACATGGTCGTGGCGTGGGGCGACGACTCGCTTGGGCAATGCGATGTTCCGATTGGCCTGAGCAACGCCGTGGCCGTGGCCGGAGGAATGGGATTCAGCCTCGCCTTGCGCGGCGACGGCACCGTCCTGGCGTGGGGAGACAATTCCACCGGCCAGACGACCGTGCCTCCGGGGCTGACCAACATCGTCGCCATCGCCGCCGGACCATATCACTGCCTTGCGCTGAAAGCGGACGGCACGCTCGCAATCTGGGGCGATTGGTGGACAGGCACTTCATTTCCGCCCGTGAGTTTGCCCGTGGGACTGACCAATCTCATCGCCATCGCCGCCGGGGCGGATCACGATCTCGCGCTGAAGGCGGACGGAACAGTCGTCGCGTGGGGTTACACCAACACCGTCTACGACACCGTTCCGGCGAATCAACCGCGCGCCACCGCCATCGCCGCCGGATGGTACCATAATCTGGCGTTGCTCACCAATGCGACCATCAATGCCTGGGGCAGCAACGGCGTCAGCCTCGGCTTTAATCTCACCGGCGTGCCGGCAGATTTCACGAACACCGTTGCCATCTCCGCCTCGGCCATGCACACCGTGGCCCTGCATCGCGACGGCACCGTCGAAGCATGGGGTGACAATACTGACGGACAGTCGATCGTACCCGCCAGTCTCGGCAATGTGGTCAGTGTTGCCGCGGGTCTGACTTACAGCCTCGCACTCAAACAGGACGGGACCGTGGCGTTGTGGGGCGACTTTGGCGCGGCCGCGGGCCCGGCTTACGTGCCATACGGGCTTCCCGGAATCAAAGCCATCGGTTCCGGGGCAAATCATTGCCTGGTGATTTGTTCAACCCATTCGACACCGGTCATCACGGTCCAACCCGTCGCCAGCCAGACTGTGACGGCCGGCGGGACCGTGACGCTGATGGTCAAGGGAACGGCCCTTGGCGCGGTCAATTATCAATGGCAGTTGAACGCCACAAATATTCCCGGCGCCACTAACTCAATTTTAACGATCACCAATGTGCAACCCGTCTCGCAAGGCAGCTACCGCGTGCTGGTGAGCAGTGCCGGCGGTTCCACCACCAGTTCCAGTTCTGTCCTGGGCGTCGTTCCGCTTTCAGCACCGCAGGTCACCGGCTGGACTTCTCCTGCAAATCAGTGGGCGAACTCCCAGAACAACCTCATGCTCGGCCTTGCGGTCCAAACCCAGCCCAACGCCCCGGCCGCCACCTGCCAATGGCAGTTCAACGGCACCAATCTCAGCACCAATATTTCCACTCCAAACGCCTATGAGATTTATTCCATCAGTGCCGGCCAGGAAGGGACTTATTCCGCCACCGTCAGCAACGCCGTCGGCTGGCGCACTTTCACCTGGAAGGTGCATGCCGCGTTTCCCGGCGGCGTGGCCCTCTGGGGTGCGGATGAGTTCGGTCAGGTCGACCGGCCCGCGGCCGCCATGGCCAACGTCATTGCCATTACCGGCGGTGTTTCCAATTCCGTCGCGCTCATGGCCAACGGCACTGTCACCCAGTGGGGCATGGACTGGGGCAACGCGCCGGCCAATCTCACCAATGCCATTGCCGTCTCCACCGGTTTCTCGCATACCCTCGCCTTGAGAAGCGACGGCACCGTCGTTTCCTGGGGGCTGACCAATGACCCGGCGAACCTGGTGCCCGTGAATCTCGCGGGCGTCAAGGCCATAGCCGCCGGATGGAACCATAATGTCGCGTTGCTCAGCAACGGCACTGTCACCGCGTGGGGCATGGATGCCGCCGTGCTTGGCTGGCATCTCACCGACGTCCCGGCCGGGCTGAGCAATGTCACCGCGATTGCCGCCGGTTCGCTTCACAGCCTCGCGCTGCAAAGCAACGGCACCGTCGTCGCCTGGGGCTACAGTCCCCAGGGTGAAACCAACGTGCCTGCCGGACTGTCCAACGTCGTGGCCATTTCCGCCGGTGGCGAACACAGCCTGGCCCTCAAATCCGACGGCACCGTGGTCGCGTGGGGATTCGACGGCTCCGGCCAGTGCGATGTTCCGGCGGGCCTCTCGAACGTCACGGCTGTCGCCGCCGGTTGGGCCCACAGCGTCGCCTTGAAGAATGACGGCACCGTCATTGCCTGGGGCGATGATTCCGAAGGCCAGACCGATGTCGCCACCAATCTCGTCAATGTAAAATCCATTGCCGCCGGCGGCCATCACAGTCTGGCGGCGATGTATTCGCCGTCGCTTCAGTATCCGCTGGATGCCTCCAAAGATTTGCTACTGGTTTACAACACGAATTCGCCCGACAGCCAGACTGTCCTGAACTATTATCTCCAACATCGGCCGCTCGCCGCCAACGCAAATGTTCTCGGCCTGGGCTGCACGAACGCCGAAATCATTTTGCCATCCGATTTTACCAACCAGATCAACGTTCCCCTTGCACAATGGCTCGCGGCCAACCCCACCAAACGCCCCGGATACGTCGTCCTGTTCCTCGATGTTCCTTCGCGCGTGGATGATCCCGTCAACAGCATCGTGCAGCCGAGCGTGAGTTATCAAATCGCAACCGGGACCGCCAACTGGCAGCCATTGGTCACCCACCTCAACATGGGCGACACCAACGCCTGCGTTGCTTACATCAACAAACTGGCCTTGATGGGGTCGAACTTTTCCCCGGGCAAGCTCGTCATCAGCGCCGGGGGCGCCGGCGGTTACGGAAACGCGAACTACGTCATTGATAATGTCCGTCACGGGACGGGCTTCACGGACGATTACACCTCCGAATGGTGGTTCGGTTTGATGGCCACCAACGGGCTTGCGCTCAGCGGCGTTCCATCTTCCGCAATCCTGTACACGAACGGAATTGAAACCTTCAGCAACGGCATTGCCTCGAATCTTCCCCATCTCACCAACGCCGCGAACGTCGCCGGATACATGAGTTGGGGCGGCCACAGTTCCCTTGGTGCGGCTTACGCCACGGACGGTGAATTGCAATGGACCGGCCGCAGTTCCTGGTTTGTCATCGCCACCCTGGAGTCCTTCAACGGCGACAGGGATGTAAGCGGCATGGGGATGGGCAACTTCATCGAATGGTTTTCGCCCAATGCTTTTGGAGGCGCAAATTATCTCAACACGCCCGTCGGCGCGGTCACCCATGTCGAGGAACCGACCAGCTCCGGCATTGAGAACATGCAGACTTATTACGGGTTGTGGGTGGCCGGGCAGAATTTCGCGACCTGCGCCTGGGCTGCCAGAAACACGCCCTACTACATGGTCGTCGGCGACCCGCTCGTCCGCCGCTGAGCGCATTCCGCCCGCCCTTCCTCGTTGCAAAACGAGGCGAATCCGTTAGATTCAGCCCATGGCAGGACAACGTCACCGTCCGATTTGGGTCGGAGCCATCGCCCTTGTCGTCGTCTGGCTTTTGTCGTGGGGCGGTTATGTCATCGCCGGTAAAACAAAAATCACGCCCGACGAGGTCCGCGCCTATGCGAGTTCACTCAATCTCAACCAGCTCTCCGCCGCCGATCGCGCCCGGGCCCTGCGCGAGCTGGCGGACAAACTTAACGCGCTCACTTTTGAAGACCGCCGCGGGCTGCGTCCGGACACCAATCTCTTCGCGCAAATGACCGAGGAGGAAAAGGCAGCATTCGTCGAGGCCACCATGCCAACGGAAATCAAACAGGCCCTGGTTGCCTTCGACCACATGTCCGAAGACCGGCGGCAGCACCTCATTGACAACGCCCTCCAAAACCTTCGCTCGCACCCCGACGGCCCGGATACCGGCCCTACCGGTGCGCCACGTTTCAGCCCGGAGGAGGAGGCCAAAATCCGTTCGCTCGGCTTGAAAACATTTTACAGCGAGAGTTCCGCCGAAACCAAGGCCGAACTCGCCCCCCTTCTCAATGAACTCCAGAACCAGATGCAAAACGGACGCGGGCCCCATTGATGCCAGCCGCCAACGCCAATGAAACGCGGGTTCACCCTTATCGAACTGCTTCTGGTCATTGCCATTCTGGCCATCCTTGCCGGCATTCTGCTGCCCGTCATCAGCCGCACCAAGGAAGCCGCCCGCAGCGCCGCCTGCCTGAGCAACCTGCACCAAATTGGCATCGCCCTCCAAATCTACGTTTCCGACAACCAAAACCGGCTCCCGGTGGCGTTCGACCGTTCCACCAACTCCGCCGCCAGCAACGGCCCCGCCATCAACCAGGTTCTCGCCGTGCAGACCGCCAGCGTCTCCAACATTTTTCTGTGCCCCTCCGACCGCAAACAGCTCTTCGAGCTGACCGGCTCAAGCTATTCGTGGAATTCATTGTTGAACGGCCAGGACGCAGACCGTCTCCAGGTTTTTGGCATGGCTTTTAACCCGCATCAAATTCCGCTTGTTTACGACAAGGAGAAATTTCATTTCATCCATGGCGACACCCGCGCCGTCAATTATCTCTACGCCGATCAACACATCAAAAATCTCCTCGAAATGCAGGGCACCGTCCAATGATCCAGCTTGAGCACGTCCAGAAGCTTTTTGGCGGCCTGCGCGCGGTCGAGGACCTGGATCTTGTCGTGCCCAAGGGCCAGATTTTTGGCCTGCTCGGCCACAACGGCGCCGGCAAAAGCACCGCCATCGGCATGATGCTCGGCCAGGTCTGGCCGACCCGCGGCGAAATCCGCATCTGCGGATTCGATATCACCACCGAACGCCAGCGCGCCCTGCAAAAGGTCGGCGCCATTTTCGAGACGCCGGTGTTTTATGATTACCTGAGCGGCTGGCGTAATTTGGAGATCCTCAGCCATTATTCCGCGCCCACTTCCAAACAGCGCATCCGCGAGGTGGTGGACTGGGTCGGGTTGACGGGACGCGAAAAATCGAAACTCAAGACCTATTCCCACGGCATGCGCGCGCGGCTGGCCCTCGCCCAGGCCCTCCTGCCGCAGCCCGAACTGCTCATCCTCGACGAACCGAGCGACGGCTTGGATCCCGAAGGCATCCACGAAATGCGTGAAACCATCCTGCGGCTGCATCGCGAACTGGGCCTTACCATCCTGCTGTCTTCCCATTTGCTGAACGAAGTCGAACAGCTTTGCACCCGCATTGCCGTCATGAACCATGGACGCAAGGTTTTCGAGGGTGACCTCGCCGGCATCAACCGGGCCCAAAACTGGGTCAAACTTCGCGTCAATGACTTCGCCGCTGCGACGAAATGCCTGCGCGAGGCCCGGCTCATCATTGACGAACGCGACGACAACGCCATCGCCCTCGCACCCAACATTGCCACGGACGAAGTGGTCCGCTGTCTGGTCAAAAACAGCATCTCCGTTTTTGCGGTAACGCCGCACGAACAAAGCCTGGAGGAGTTTTACCTCTCGCTGATGAAATCTGGCGCTCCATCGGGGCCGGCCGCGGAAGGCGCAGCGAATTAATTTTATGTTTCTCCTGCAACTGCGCAACGAGCTCTGGAAGCTTTTCGGCAAGAAACGAACGTACATCGGGTCGGGCATGTTCCTGCTCGCGCAGACCATTCTCATCCTGTTTCTCAAATACGGCAACGCCCCCTCCCGCGGCATCGTGCGCGACATGGAGCGCAACGGCTTCCCGGTGGCGCATTACCTGACCAACCTCACCGTCGCCTGTATTGCCCTCGTGCCCATCGCTTACTTCCTGTTGCCGCTCTATGCGTCCCTCGTGGGTGGCGATCTCGTGGCCAAGGAGGCCGAGGACGGCACGCTGCGGATGATTCTCTCGCGGCCCATCACGCGCCTCCGGCTGTTGCTGCTAAAGTGGGTT
>DATMLG010000352.1:0-9609 GCA_035570675.1 Verrucomicrobiia bacterium
TGATTTCCCGCATCTCTGAGTGCGAAATTCGGAGTGCGAAGTGCGGAATTGCCGGAAGTCAGGGACGGCAACATGCCGTCTCTCCCAGCGGGGGTGGGCCGCTTGGGGCCGCTTGGGGCCGCTTGGGGCCGCTTAACTGAATGCGGAGCGTGGAATTCGGATTGCGGAATGGGAATGGAGGCAGAATTAACATTAGGACTACGATTATAGCGGACAAATTCAATGCAAGTGGTTGATTTCCCGGATAAAGGGGGAGTTTTTTTCGTCGTCGAACCGGGAAAAATACTGAAGGGGCAGGGTTTTTCATGGTTTGACCTGAGGAGGGGGCTTCGGTAGCATCGGCGGACTGTCGTGATGAAAATATTGATATGTGATCCGATTTCGCCGAAGGGAATCGCGCTGTTTCAGCAACGGCCGGAGTTCGAGGTGATCGTGCTCAAGCAACGGTTGCCGGAAGCCGAGCTGCTGCCGCTGGTGGCGGACGTGGAGGCGCTGGTGGTGCGTTCGGAGACGAAGGTGACGCGCAAGGTGATCGAAAACGCGCCGAAGTTGCGCGTGGTGGGCCGCGCGGGCGTGGGGGTGGACAACGTGGATGTGGACGCGGCGACGCAGCGGGGCATCGTGGTGATGAACACGCCGGCCGGAAACACGATTTCCACGGCGGAACTGACTTTTTCAATGTTGATGGCGCTGGCGCGGAAGATTCCGCAGGCGCATGCCTCGATGAAGGCGGGCGAATGGAATCGCAAGGCGTTTTCGGGCGTGGAGCTGTACAACAAGACCATCGGCATCCTGGGCATGGGACGCATTGGCTCGGAAGTGGCACGACGGGCGATTGTTTTCGGGATGCGGGTGCTGGCGTATGATCCTTACCTGACGCTTTCGCGGGCGAACGCGATGCAGGTTGAACTGGTGGAACTGGACGAAGTTTTTGCGCGCGCGGATTTCATCACCGTTCACATGCCGATGTCCGATGAGACCAAGGGGATGATCAACGCGGCGGCGTTTGCGAAGATGAAGACGGGGGTGCGGGTGTTGAATTGCGCCCGCGGCGGGATCATCAACGAGGTGGATTTATGCGCGGCAATCAAGGACGGGAAGGTGGCGGGAGCGGCACTGGACGTGTACGAGACCGAGCCGCCGCCGAAGGATTTTCCGCTGCGCGATTTGCCGCAGGTGGTGATGACGCCGCATCTCGGGGCGAGCACGGACGAGGCGCAGGAGAACGTGGGCATCGAGGTGGCGGAGGCGATCACGGATTATTTATTGAACGGGGTGGTTCGCAACGCGGTCAACTTACCGAACCTGGACGCGAAGACGTACGCCCAGGTGAAGCCGTATCTGGCGCTGGGCGAGAAGCTGGGCCGGCTGGTGGCGCAACTGGCGCCGAAACGCAACGACCGGCTGGTGGTGACGTACGGCGGCAAGGCGGCGGACGTGCCGGGCGATCCGATCACGCGGTTCGTGCTGAAGGGGTTTTTGGAATCGGCGGGCGGTAGGGACGTGAACCAGGTGAACGTGCGCACGCTGGCGCAGGGGCTGGGGTTGCGGGTCGAGGAAATCAAGTCGAACGAGGAGACGGATTTCAACGAATGGCTGCACCTGGCGGTTTACAGCGGGGAAACAAAGATTTCGGCGGGCGGGACCTTGTATGGATCGAAGAAGCTGCCGCGCATCGTGCGGGTGAACAGCCTGCCGGTGGAGATTGTGCCGGAAGGGGTGCTGTTCTTCATGACGAACAAGGACCGGCCGGGGATTGTCGGCCAGTTGGGGACGTTGATGGGGCGGCATCAGGTGAACATAGCGAACATGAGCCTGAGCCGCGATATTGCGGGCGGTCGCGCGCTGTCGGTATTGAGCCTGGACAGCGTGCCGCCGCCGGCGTTGATGGATGAAGTGCAGAAGGACCCGGACATCACGGATGTGCGGGTCGTAAAATTATAATTATAAAAAGAAATCAGGCCGCGAACAAATGCGCGGCAAAGAAACAAAACATGAAATCATTCCTGAAAATCTCCGGCTGCTTGATTGCCGCAATGGCCCTCACCGCGTCGGCGGCCACTCCCACCAGCCAGTCCGCCGCGTCCGCGCCGACGCCGAGCATTGACGATCTGCTGCCCGACAGCGTGGTGGCGAAGGGCAAGGGCTTCGAGATCAGGCGCAGCAAGCTGGACCAGGCGGTCATCAACTACCGGGCGAGCGCGGCGGCGCACGGCCAGGAGATACCGGCCGAGCAGCTTCCGATGCTGGAAAAGCAGGCGCTGGACAACCTTATGCTGGTCAAGCTGCTCAACGGCGTGGCGACAGCGGATCAGAAGGCAAAGGCCGCGGACGAGGCCGGAACGAATTTTGCGGAGTTGAAGAAGCAGTTTGCCACCGAGGAACTGATGGTGCGCCAGTTCAAGGCGTCGGGCCTGACGCCCGACCAGGTCCGCTCAAACCTGGTGGAACAGTCCACCGCCCAGATCGTGCTGGCCTCGCGGGTGAACATCACCGATGACGACATCAAGAAATATTATGACGACAATCCGACGCAGATGATCGAGGCGGAAAAAGTGCGCATAAATTTCATCACGCTCGGCGGGCCGGACCCGCTGACGGGCACGCCGCTTTCGGACGACCAGAAGGCGGCCAAGAAAAAACAAATTGAAGATATTCGCGACCGCGCCCAGAAAGGGGAGGATTTTGCGAAGCTGGCGAAGGAATATTCCGAGGACACGGCGTCCAAGGAGCACGGCGGGGAAATCATGCTGGTCCGCGGGATGCGGGGATTGCCGCCGGAATTTGAAAACGCCGCGTTCTCGCTGGAGACGAACCAGGTGAGCGATGTGATCACGACGCAATTCGGCTATCACCTCCTCAAAATGAAGGAACGGATCCCGGCCAAGACGGACAGCTTGGCCGAGGCCTCGCCGGAAATCCGGAAATATCTGGAAGCCTCGGCCGTGAGGAAAATGCTGCCGGCATATTACGCGGAATTGAAAAAGAACGCGGACGTGGAAATTCTGGACCCGAAACTCAAGGAAGCGGAAATGCCGCCCGCCGGGCAATCTGACGCGGTGGACACGGTTCCCAACGTGAGCAAACCGGCGGCCACCACGCATTAAAAAATTCGGGATGGCCGGTGAATCCCGCGCCCGGCGCAAGGTGCATATGAAATATCGGAAACTGGGGCGCACGGGCTTCAAGGTGTCGGAGATCAGTTTTGGCGCGTGGGCGATCGGCGGCTCGTGGGGCGATCAACGGGACGAGGATTCACTCGCATCGCTGCACCGCGCGCTCGATCTGGGGGTGAATTTCTTTGACACGGCGGACGTCTATGGCGACGGCCGGAGCGAGCGGCTGCTGGCCCGGTTGCGTCGCGAGCGCAAGGAGCCTTTCCATGTGGCCACCAAGGCGGGACGGCGGTTGTCGCCGCACGTGGCCGACGGTTACAACGCGAGGAACCTCACGGCTTTTGTGGAGCGCAGCCTGCGGAACCTGAACACCGATTGCCTGGACCTGCTGCAGTTGCATTGTCCGCCGGTGGAAGTTTATTACCGGCCGGCGGCGTTCGATGCGCTGGACCGGCTGACGAAGGCCGGCAAGATCGCGCATTACGGTGTGAGTGTGGAAAAGGTGGAGGAGGCGCTGAAGGCGATCGAATTTCCGGAAGTGAAGACGGTGCAAATCATCTTCAACATGTTCCGGCACCGTCCGGCGGAATTATTTTTTCAGGAAGCGCGGCGTCGCCAGGTGGGGGTGATTGCGCGCGTGCCGCTGGCGAGCGGGATGCTGAGCGGGCGGTTGACGAAGGGGACGCGTTTTGCGGCGGACGATCATCGAAAGTTCAACCGGCACGGGGAGGCGTTTGACCGCGGCGAAACTTTTTCCGGCGTGGATTACGAAACCGGACTGCGGGCGGTGGCGAAATTACGCCGGCTCGTGCCGCCGGGGGTGACGCTGCCGCAAATGGCGTTGCGATGGATTTTGATGTTCGACGCCGTTTCGTGCGTCATCCCGGGCGTGCGGCGTCCTGGCCAGATGGAAGACAACGCCCACGCGGCGGAACTCAAGCCGTTATCGCGCGCGACGATGGCGGCCGTTGGAAGGATTTACGACAAAGAAATCCGTCCGTTGGTGCATCAACTTTGGTGATGGTGCGGCGCCATTTTTGGGCGCGTTCGCGACAAAATCAGGAGGGTAAATCTGGACTTCGTGCCGGGGCCGCATTGGCCCGGCAGCCGTGAAATCCGATCCGGCCACGTCAATGGAGGGGTTTCGTCCGATACGGGCATACGAGTTGCTAAAACCCAGCATATCCCGCTGAGAAGCGGTGTTTTGTCTGACACCATGAAACGCAACCTCAAGGTCAGCCGGGTTAAGCCCTTCGCCGGCAAGGTCTTAACCTGAACATGATCCGCACCCGTGCCGCGGGAGATTTGATGCCGAACGGGAAAAATCGGCCTTGGGTGAATTGTGGTCATAAAACTGTCAAATTATTTGGCAATCAATGAATTAAATGCTTTGGTGGAAATTACAGCGGCTTAAATCGAGGGATGCCAAGACGCGCTGCCGCATGATCGAGGAAGTGGCGGGCTCGGGCGACTTGACGGCCCTGGAGCCGGTCGCCGAAGCCCTGGCGGATGAGGTGCCGGAAGTTCGCGTCGCTGCCGCCAAAGCCCTGGGGGCTTTTCATGATGATCGAGTGCTCCCGCCGCTTGTCTCCGCCATCAAGGATCGCAACGCAGAAGTCCGCGCCGCCGCCATTTTTTCCCTGCGCCGGCTTGGCGATGCCGGCGCCACGGACGCGCTCGTCCACGCGCTTGCCGACTACCACCACGCCGTTCGCTGGCAGGCCGCCGGCGCCTTGAGCGCGATGGGCTGGCGTCCGAGCAACAATATCGAATTTGTTCTCCGCGCCGTCGCCACGTGTCAGCACGAGGACGCCGCCGTCCATGGCGCCGAAGCGGTGGAAGTTCTGACCACCGCCCTCGAAGACCCCACTTGTCCCCGGCGCAACGCCGCCGCCGCCGCGTTGGGGAAGACCGGGGACGCCCGCGCCGTGCCGCCGCTGGAGAACGCCTTGAATGACGCGGACAGCCATGTGCGCGTTGCCGCCGTGGAAGCCCTCAGCCTGATTGGCCATCCCCAATCCGCCACGGCCCTGCTCAAGTTGCTGAACGATCCTGATCATTTGGTTCGTGCCACGGCGATTGAATCGCTTGGCCGCATGGGCGAGCCGCGTATTGTCGAATACATCGCCGCGTCACTGATCCACGATCCGTCCTGGGATGTGCGGAAGCTTTCGGTGGAGGCGCTCGGTCGCATCAAGGACGAGGCCGCCACGCAACTATTGTGGGTGGCCTTGAAGGATCCCGACCATGATGTCCGCCAGACCGCCGCCACGTCCTTGGGGCAGATTCCCGACCCGCGATCCATTGGGCCGTTGGTGCTGTCGCTCAAGGACGAAAACAGCTCCGTCCGGCAGGCCGCGAAAGGTTCTTTACGCCAGATTGACCGGCAATGGGAAATCTCGACGGGCGCACAAAGCGCCGTCCCTGAATTGGAAGCCGCGATCAATGACCGTGAATATTGGGTGGCGCAATCCGCCGCGGACACGCTGGCCAAGATCAATGACATGCGGCAGCGCATGCTCGAAACCACCTTTTTCACCAATCCCGTCAAGGAAAAATCGCGCCAGGCCCTCACGGTGCTCGTGGATTCCCTGCGCGATTTCGACCGCGATTTCCGCCAGGCTGCCGTCGAGGCCCTCGGCCGCCTCGACGATGTCAACGCCGTCGCCCCGCTTGTTTCCGCGCTGGATGACCAGGACGAATGGGTCGGCCGTGCCGCCGCGCTCGCCCTCAACCATCTCAACTGGGAGCCGCCACCCGAAGATGTCCGCCGTGCCGAAAAAATAAAATCCCTCATGCTCCGAACCTGATGTCTGACGAACCCAACAATTTGAAGAAGGTCCTTTTCGTGGACGACAACCTCCAGTTCCTGGAGATGATTGAACGGCTCATGGGCAACTGGAGCAAGGGCGAGTGGCAGATCTTTCTCGCCCAAAACTCCGGCAAGGCCCTGCTCATCCTCCAGGAACACGCCATTGATCTCGCCGTCGTGGATGTGCAGATGCCCGTGGTGGACGGCATCCAGTTCCTCGCGCTGCTCAACCGCAAATATCCCGCCGTCCAAAAGGTCACGCTCAGCGCCTACGCCGACGAGGCCTCCCGCACGGCCTGCCTGAGCCAGGGCGCGGAGTTGTTCCTCGAGAAACCCCGCGACCCGGCCGATCTCGAAATCATTTTCTCGACCCTCCGCGAACTCGCCCGGCAAAAGCCCGTCTCGACCGGTTTCCGCGGCGTGCTCCGCCAGGTCAGCCTTGAGGATGTCATACAGATGGAATGTTTGAACCGCAATTCCTCCATCCTCGAAGTCAGCGGTGCCAACTGGACGGGCAGGATTTTCATCAAGGAAGGCGCAATAGTGCACGCGGAGGCTGGCACCCGTAACGGTGAATCCGCCTTGAACAACATTCTTTCGATGAAGGGCGGCGAGTTCAATCTCAAGCCCTTCGTGGACCCACCGCGGCAAAGCATCGACGGCCCCTGGGAATTTCTCCTCATGGAAGCCGCCCGCGTTCGCGACGAACGGAAGGGCGCCGAAGTTGAAGAGCCGCCCGCGCCCGAACCCGTGTCCGTCGCGCCGGCGCTTCCCGTGCCCGCGCCGCCCGTCCGCGCTTCCGATCTTGTGCCGCCGCCGGCCGCCTTTTTGCCGCCGATGTCCGTGAACCGGCCCGTGCGCATTGATGAAATGGTCGTCTGCACCGCCAAGGGCGAGGTCGTTTACGACTGGCAATGCCCGAGCCTCGGCGACCGCATCAGCTTTCTGGAATTCCTTTCTCAAAAATCCCTCCAGCTCGGCGAAGGCCTGAACCTCGGCGCGTTCGACCGTCTTGAAATGGAGGGCGAACGCCAGCGCGTCGTCGCCCAGATCCAGGGCGACCGCGGCGTCTTTTTCCGCGCCACACGTGGCACCGTCCGCCGCACGCCGGAAAATGGAGTACCCGTCGCATGAAAGAAACCATCCACAACTGGCTCACGGAACAAATGCGCATCACCGGCATGCTCGGCTGCGGCATCCGTTGTCCCGACCGCCGCACCTTCATCCGCAGCGCCTCGGCCCAGTTCACGCCCGTCGCCATGGAGCATGCCTGCCGCTGCCTTGCAGACACCTTCCAGGTCATCAGCTCCAACCGCTTTCCCGTCCAGTTGGTTCGCTGGGTTTACGAGAATTACCTCGTCTACGGGTTCATGCGCGACGACGGCCTCTGCCTCGCCCTGCTGACGCGCCGCCACGAGGCCACTCTTCAAAACGCCGATATCGAAACCATCGTCGCCGAATTCCACAGTCTGGCCATTTGATTTCATGTCATTTCAAAATTCATTGCCGTCCGACCAGCCGAGGGAGCCGGAAATCTCCATCGCCCCGCTTTCCGGTCTCGAGATGACCGGCGCCATCTGCGCCAAGGTCATCCACGACCTCTCCAATCTCATGAGCGGCATCGTCGGCAACGCCGAGTTCGCCCAGAATCACGAGGCCGACCCCGCCAGCGTCCACAAGGCCATCCAGGCCATCAGCGTTTCCGCCAACGCCGCCGGCAAGCTGCTCGGGCAATGCCTTCCCCTGCAACTGCTCGTCGCCAACGAGGCCTTTCCCTACGACACCAGCGAACTCGCGCTCATCATCGCCGAGGCCGCCGGCCTCGCGCCCGGCTGGCGCGTCGCCGAACCCGCCCCGCTGACCGGCCAGGTCCGCGTGCAGCCGCGCTGGTTCACCGCCGCGCTCTGGCAGATCGCGCGCGAAGCTGACACCCGCAGCGGCGAGATTGAATTCGTCGCCGGCCCCGCTTTGTTTCCTGTCGTCTGGCACGGCACCGGCGCGAATTCGCGCGATGCGCACCAGCTCTTTCAAATCACCATGCGCTACCGTTCCGACCATGCGCTCATCGCCAAGGATGGCCCCGCCAACCCCGACCGCTTCGGCCTGCTGGCCGCTTGCGAGTTGATCCGCCGGTTCAAGGGCCAGATTCATGCGCGCTCCAAGACCCCCGGCCGCCAGGAATTGTCCATCCTCATCCCGCTGATGTGACGCGCGGTCAAGGCTTGCCCCGGCGCGCGTCCTCGGCTATTAACAGGAGCATCGCAGGGCTTTAATAGTACGGTCATGGGCAAATTCAGTTTAAGATGTTTCGGTATCGGTGACGGCTGGCCTTGCGCCGACCGCAACCATTCCTCTTTCCTCTATCGTTTCGGCAAAACCTCGCTGCTCGTGGATTGCGGCGAGGGCCTCAGCGGCCGCTTCAAGGCCGCCGGCCTGTCCTACGACACCATCGACCGCATCTTCATCTCTCATTTGCACGCGGACCATTTCGGCGGCCTGTTCATGCTCCTGCAGGGCTTCTGGCTCGAACGCCGCAGGAAACTTCTGCCCGTCCATCTGCCCGCCGACGGCGTAAAACCCATCCAACAATTACTCAATGCCGCGCTGCTGTTTCCGGAATTGCTGCATTTCAGGCTGCGCCTCGAGGCCTTGCGCGCCGGGAAGTCCGTGACCACGGGTGGCGTCCGTGTCACTCCTTTCCCGTCCACACACCTCAACCGGTTGCGCAAGTCATTTCACAAAAAACATCCCCAACACTTCGCCGCCTTTTGCTTTCTCATCGAGGGGCAGGGGAAGCGCATCGGCCACAGCGCCGACCTCGGCCATCCCACCGACCTCGAACCCCTCTTTGCGAAGCCGCTCGACCTGCTCGTCTGCGAACTCGCCCATTTCCGGCCCGAGACGCTGTTCCGCTATTTGAGCAAGCGCGACGTCAAACGCATCATCTTCATCCACCTTGGCCGGCATCATTGGGAGAACCTGGCCCAGACCCGCCGCCTTGCCGCCAAAATGCTCCCCAACATCCCCTTCACCTTCGCCCGCGACAATCAGCAGTTTAATTTCTGATCGGGCTTCACCTCTGTAGGAGCCGACGTAAGGAGGCTCTGAGCGGGCCCATTCCTCCTCGCGCCTGACGCCCCGCGCCTCAAGCATAATTCAGGAAGCGGCCCCAAGCGGCCCACCCCCGCTGGGAGAGACGGCATGTTGCCGTCCCTGACTTCCGGCAATTCCGCACTTCGCACTCCGAATTTCGCACTCAGAGATGCGGGAAATCAACCACTTGCGTTGAATGATACCATGATTGGCGAGAATGACGCCGGGTAGCACCCGCGTCCCGCGGGTCCGTTTGGGCGTCTCGCCCAAACATTCCCTGCCCCTCATTTTTATCCGACACAATGCGACATAATCCGACGTTTTCCGACGCTTTGCCCGTGTGGAACCGCCGACGCACGGTAGGGCGTCGCTGCGTCGACGCCCTGACTTTTCCCTTCAACAATGTACCCACCCGGCACCAGCACTTTCGCCCGGAGTAAAAAATTTATCCGGTCCCAGGCGGTCCCAAGCGGACTCATGCGAACCGTAAGCGGTCCGATCCGCCATGTTCCGCACTCCGAACTTCGCACTTCGAATTTGCTAGGTCCCGCTACGCGGCAATATCCGGCAATACCCGGCGATACGCGG
>DATMLG010000353.1:0-5374 GCA_035570675.1 Verrucomicrobiia bacterium
GGATGTCCCGCCGTCGCAAACAACGGCGGGCGAAACCCCGTGTCCAGGCTCGCATCGTCCAAAACAATGATCCCTCCCGCCTTCACGCTTTCTGAACACACCTCCCAATCCTGCCGCGCCACTTCGTAATCGTGGTTCCCGTCAATATACACCATCTCCCACGCCGTGGCTCGGATCATCACCTTCGCCTCCGCGTCCGTCGAAAACGCCTTCAACAATTCGGGCCGCGGCAGCGAAAAATGCTCAAAGTTCTCCAGCGTGTCGCGCAGATAATCTACGTCCTCCACATACTTCGAAACCGCGTCCCCGGCCGGCGTGAACGGCGAGATGCCATGCACCCGGCACGCCACGCCGTTCAGTCGCGACAACAGCGCGGCGAGGCTCAGGGTTTGTCCGCGATACACCCCGATCTCAAGAAAACTTGCCGGCTTGAACTCCCGAAACAACAAAAACCACATCACGTGGAATGCATCCTCGCCAAAGCCCCGCATGTTGGTGCCGAAATAGGCTCGGTGTAGTCGCAATTCATTAGGGAGAAGCTGGTGAAATAACCGAAAACAATCCAGATAGAAGGCGGTCGGATCCTGCAAACTCCTCGACCAAGTTGAGCGTGGCAAATCGGCCGGGCATTGTTCGGAAAGTATGCGTCGTGCTTGCGATTTGGCAAGCGCCTTTCGATAATGCGAATATAAATACCTCGCTATGTTCACTCTACCTAAACTAATTACGGGGTATCCGAGGGTCAAATCAAAACTTGCCAACTTGTGCTGCCCTTCAGGCGCAAACATGCCCCGAGGTCATCGGCCAGGACCACCCCGATTCAAAGTCATAGGCCGCCCGTTTCATTGCGTTTGTCAGCCTCCATCGGGATGTGAGTCGTTTTGCCGGCCCCATCCACGACTGAGACCGCCTCCCTGCGACGACCACTCTTGTCAGGATAAATTTGAAAAAACGCAGTCGAGAAAATAATGGGGCAATGATTTGTCAGGCCTTGGACGCGGCTTTCCCAGCATATTCTTACGACTGAGAGCATCTTTTGGTAGACAAGGTCCGCGTGATACAAAATCCCGCTCTTGGGCCGGTCTGCCCTGAGAGAGTGTTGGCAAACCGTCCCAATTATGAAATCAAATTTTCTTTTCCGTTCGATAGCCACGCTATGGAGTGCGGTGAGGACACGGACCTTGACCGATTGCTCCGGCGGACTGCTGGGGCGACCTTCACCAGCCTAGAGTTGGTTGAACAGGGCAAGAGCTTTTGCAAGACCGCGTCCGCGCAGCGCTTGATGGCACACAATGGGTGGTCCGCAGGCACGCTGGCGTTGGGATTAATGACGGTCAGAAAGTTCGGTTGGGCTTGAGGTTTTCCGCGCATAAAACTCAGACGGACCGCGCTGGAAAACATTCAAACTTCTTCCGGGTTTTTCAAAACCCTGTTGGACTGTGCACACACGTTACAGCCTAAATACGTGTCATTTCCGAGCAAAGCTTGACATTTGGAAGCCGAATCCTTGTAGTCCGCATGAAATGCATGACCACCCGGCAAGGAATTCCAACCACTTGAAATGGTTAGCCAAGTTGTCTCGGATCACGACGCCCGGGCGGACGTTCATTCCCCAGATTGACGGCCTGCGGTTCATCGCCATCATGGCGGTGATTGGCTTTCATGTGCGGGTCATCTGCTCCTACCACCTGCGCGCGACGCCGGCCGGCAAGGCCATTGAAGGCGACGTCGTGAACGACATTTTTGTCGTCGGCCATCTGGGCGTCGAATTATTTTTTGCCATCAGTGGATTCATCCTGTCGCTGCCGTTTGCCCGCTGGCGTCTGGCCGGGGGAAAACCGGTCGGCTTGCGCGGCTATTACCTCCGGCGCATAACGCGCATCGAGCCGCCCTATGTGATTCATCTGGCATTTTTATTCCTGTTTTGCGCGCTCATTCTGCGGCATCAACCGATGCACCAGGAATATTTCGTGAATTCCGGCTGGTTCCGCTATTGCTCCCGGCACATCCTGGCGAGTTTGTTCTATTCAAACGGCTTCATTTATGGCACCCACCCTTATCCCAACGTCGTCCTCTGGTCGCTGGAAATTGAAGTGCAATTCTATATCCTGGCGCCATTGCTCGCACAGGTGTTCAGGATCGGCGGAACCTGGCAGCGGCGCGGACTGTTGGCGGGCGGCATCGTGCTGGCACCGCTGCTGGCCACGCAAATCGGAGACCGGCTGGGGCATCCTTATTGGGCGGTGTTCTCGCTGGCAGGCAACCTCCAATATTTTTTAGTCGGTTTCCTGCTCGCGGACTGGCAGGTTAAACGATCAGCCCCTCCGTCGCGCAATTATTGGTGGGATTTATCATTCATCCTGGGCTGCGCGGTGGTGGTTTTTTTCCGCCACGATTCGTGGATGTATTCGGCCCTGCCGGCCATCATTGGAATTTGTTGCCTGGCGGCGTTTTGCGGGACGATGGCCTTCCGCATTCTGGGGCATCCCTTGATTACAACCATCGGTGGCATGTGCTACACGATCTATATGTATCATTGGTTGATGATTTCGGCGCTCGTCCGTCTGTTCATTCACGTGCGGACGCACATCCTGTGGCTTGACCTTTTGATATATTTCGTGGGGATGTCGGTGGTGATTATTGCTGCCTGCGCCGTGCTTTTCGCGCTGTTTGAACGGCCGTTCATGCGTCGGGACTGGCCCGTCAAACTTTGGAAAAAGATCCACGCATCGCCCCGCAAGGCTGGGGTGGTGGAATTTTAGCCCGAACCCCGGAGCGAATCAGCCGCAGAACCGCGAAGCCCGGGTGATTCAATTGTGCTGCCGGGCCTGGATCAGGTTAAACAACTGCTGCGCCGCCGCCTCGTGGGCGCGCGGGGTCCAATGGGGGTCATGCACGAAATAAAACGTCAGGGGATTGGGGTCCTTGTCGAAGAGCGGCTTGAGGTCAACCACGGTGAGTCCGGCATCACGGCACATTTTGGCGAAGGTATCGTGGATTTTGGTCTCAACCTCCGTGTCAGCCACCCACAAGCGCCGGGAGGGGATGAGGAGAACCACGGTGTCGTGACCGGCGGCGAGTTTCTGCAGCTCCGCGAGACTGGTATCGAGAATCTTCTGATCATAATGATTTTTGTAGGCGGCATCGAGGGCAACCAAGTCCCGCGCGATGCCAAGTTTTTCCATGAAGCGCTGCATGGCCGGGTTGCTCTCAAGCACAAATGATGCGGTAAGATACAGGGCACAGTTTTGACGGAGCCAGCGGCGGGCCCGGGCGCGTAGCGGGGCGTTCGGCTGGCGATCATGGTCCAGTTCCCAGTCCGATTTTCCGGTGCTGTAATCCTCGAGGTCATTGTCCATGCAGACGCCGACAATAAGGTGGTTGATTTTTGCACCGTTGCTTTCGGCGAATTTAACCAGATGCTGATAATCGATGAAATTACCCGGAATGCCGATGTTATAGACGCGGGAATGAATGCCCGCAGCCTGGAGTTTGTTTTCAAGCACGGTCGAGTAGCGGTTCTCCTCCTCCACGCCGAAGCCCAGCGTAAACGAATCGCCCACCGCGAACCAGTCGGCGGGCGTGGCGTCGCGGAAATCTTTGGTGTCGCGAAAACCGTACTGGTTGAAGCGCACGGTGACCCGGAAGTCGCGTTTCGGGGTGAGGTGGATGGTGGTTCGATTCGGCGGTCCAAGCACCACGCCGTCCGGGGAAACACTAAAGGCCATCTGGGCGCCGGGACTGAATTGCGGAAGCATCCAGCGCACCAGGTATTCCGCGATCACGAGGCAGATGCAGGTCGTGATCAAAAGGATGGAGAGCTTGATGGCGAATCTCCGCAGTTTCCGGGAAAAGGAGACCGGGGCGGGCTGAGGAGACGACGGCGTTGGCTGCGTCATAGACGATGGCGGAGTTTGAATATCAAAAATTTCGCGGGCGCCCGGCCGGACAAAAACCTGCTTCGGCAGGCCGGATTGAATCGGGCGATTGAGACAGAAAGAAGCCAAAAGTCAAGGGGATTAGGCCCGGGCAGATGCGAGCGGCATCCAGACGTACATTTTGAATAAGGAGCACCGCCCCCTCCCCTCTTACGATTTCCAGGAAAGTTTCCGGCGAAAGACGCCAAGAATGCGGAGACGCGCAGGGTTCGCAATTGTATGCGGCGGCCGCCCGGCATTTTAATTCTTCCAAAGGACTCGGGCCTGTGTTGGAATGAACTGGATTGATGCATTCCATGTTTCCATGCGGCCAACCCCGACGGGTTGTAGCGGCAACGCCTCCCGTCAAACAAGATAATCTATGAGCGGAATCCCGGCGACGAATCAAAACCGTCATGCGTTCCGCAAGCCGCGGGTGTTCTCCGGCCTGTTGCTTGTTTCCGTGCTGATATTGTCGGCGGGTCGCGGGGTCGCGGCGGATGCGCCGGCCCCCGGGGCGGGAGGAGGAAAGCCACTGTGGTTGAACCCGGACAAGCCGGTGGAGGAGCGCGTGAAGGATTTGATCGGCCGGATGACGCTGGAAGAAAAGGTGGCGCAAACACTCAATACCGCGGCGGCCATTCCGCGGATAGGACTGCCGGCCTATGATTATTGGAATGAATGTCTGCACGGCGTGGCGCGCGCGGGCGTGGCCACGGTGTTTCCGCAGGCCATCGGCATGGCGGCAACGTGGGACACGCCGCTTGTGCACCAGGAGGCGGACGTCATCGCCACCGAGGCGCGCGCCAAGCACCGCGAATACGTGGAAAGCCACAACGGCGACAGCGCCGGTTTCTACGGGCTGAATTTCTGGACACCAAACATCAACATTTTCCGGGATCCGCGCTGGGGCCGCGGTCAGGAAACGTACGGGGAAGATCCTTTCCTGACCGGCCGGCTCGCGGTGGCGTTCATCACCGGGCTGCAGGGGGACGATCCTCATTACGTGAAGGCGATGGCGTGCGCGAAACATTTCGCGGTGCACAGCGGCCCGGAGAGCCTGCGGCACCAGTTTAACGCCGTGGCGTCCGAGCGGGACCTTTACGAGACCTACCTGCCGCAATTCGAGGCAGCGGTGCGCGAAGGGCACGTCGGCGCGGTCATGGGCGCTTACAATGCCGTGGACGGCGTGCCCGCCTGCGCCAATACCGGCCTGCTGCAAAAGAAGTTGCATGACGAGTGGGGCTTCCAGGGCTATGTGGTCAGCGATTGCGGCGCTATCTCCGACATCTACCGCTTCCACAAGTACAAGGCCACCGCCGCCGAAGCCTCCGCCCTGGCCGTTAAGGCCGGCACCGACCTCACCTGCGGCAACGAATACCGTTCGCTGGTGGATGCCGTGAAGAACGGCCTCATCACGGAGCCGGAGATCAACGCCGCTCTGGAACGCCTCTTTG
>DATMLG010000354.1:0-13422 GCA_035570675.1 Verrucomicrobiia bacterium
GGTCCACCTCGGTGGGCGCCTCGACGTGCGAGATGCGGACCACCGAGCCCAACTGGGCGGGCTGTTTCAGATTTGGCGCGCGGAGTGGCAGTGAGCCGAGATCAGGCAGGTTTTTCACCACGTTTTCCGAATATTGAACGGTCAGGAGATAATTGTTGCCGTTTTTGGGATCAATCCAGTAGCTCGGCGCGATCATGCCGTCGGATGTCAGCGCGGTGATGAGGCTGTCGATGACTTCCTTGGCGCTCAGACCCAATTCGCTGGCGCGTTCGCGGTCAATGTCTATTTTCAATGCCGGATAATCAACGTCCTGCGGCACCAGCACGTCGCTGACGCCGGGCAGGGCGCGCACCTGCCGGGCGATCTTGGTGGCGATTTCATGATCAGATTTTATATCCATCCCGCTGACCTGGATGTCCAGCGGTGCCGGCATGCCCTGATTGATGATGGCGTCCACAAGGCCGCCCGTCTGGAAGTAGGCGCTGACCTGCGGCAGATCACGTTTCAGCCGGTCACGCACGAGGTTCATGTATCCATAGCTGCTGATCGTGTGTCCGTCGTTCAGCCCCACCTGCACAATCGCGGTGCTGGGGCAGGAATTTGGATTAAGGATGGCGTTGAAGCCGGGCGTGGTGCCGATGTTCGAAACTATAATCTTGAGGTCTTTTTTCGGCACCAGTTCACGGACAATTCCCTCCACCTGGGCCACCAATTGTTCCGTCAGTTCAAGACGCGTTCCCGAAGGGGCCTTGACGCTGATGACGAACTGGCCGGGATCGGTGCGTGGGAAGTAGGCCTTTCCGATTAGCGGATAGAGCGTCAGGCTCAAAATGAAAATACCGGTGATGCCCAAAACCGTGCCCAGCGGCCGCAGCAGGGATTTGTTCAGCGTGCCTTCGTAGCGGTCGAGCATGTGGTTGAACTTGCGATTGAACCAGGCATTGAACCGCGCGTCCCATCTCTGGCCCGGCATCGGAGTCGCGCCGGCTTCACCCAGTTCGTGATCCGCGCCGTGCTTTTTTATCAGCTTCGCACAGAACAGCGGCACGACGGTCATCGCGACGAAATAAGAAGCGAAGAGGGAAAACACCACCGACAACGCCAGCGCGCCAAACAAAAACCGGCTGACGCCGTAAAGCATCGTAACCGGAAAAAACACGATGACGGTGGTCAGTGTGGCGGCCAGCACCGCCAGTTGCACCTCCTTGCCGCCCCGTTCCGCGGCGATTTCGGGCGGTTCGCCCATTTCGAGATGACGGAAGATGTTTTCCAGCACGACCACGGAATTGTCGATGAGCCGCGAGAAAGCCAGCGCCAATCCGCCCAGAATCATGGCGTTGATGGTGCTGCCGCCGAGCGAGAGCGCGATGAACGCGGCCAGGGCCGAAAGCGGGATGGAAAGGAACACCGCGGCGGTTGCCCGCATGCTGCCGAGGAAAATCAGGATCATCAGCCCCGTGAGTACGAGGCCGATGGCGCCTTCGTGAACCAGCGTTTCAATGGCGGTCCGCACGAACACCGACTGATCGAACACCACTTGCGTGACGAGTTGCTTGGGCACATCCAGCAGCCGGGATACGACGCGCTTGACCCCGTTGACGACGGTAATGGTGTTGGCATCGCCGCCCTGCTTCAACACCGGAACATATACGGAAGCCTGGCCATTAATGCGGACCTTGTTGTACTGGATTTGCGAAGCATCGCTGGCCTTGCCCACGTCGCCCACCAGCACCGAGGCTGCGCCCACTGTTTTCAGCGGCACCAGGTCAATGTCCTGCATGGCGTTGATCTGGTTGTTCGCATAGATGCTGTAATCGTACGGGCCAATCTTCACATCGCCGGCGGGAAGGATGAGATTGGCTTCATTTACGGTGCGCACCACGTCCATCACGCTCAACTGATGCGCTTCAAGCTTGACCGGGTCCACATAAACCATGATCTGGCGATAGCGGCCGCCGAAGGCCGGCGGCACGGACGCCCCCGGAATGCCGGCCATCTGGTTGCGCACGGTGAACTGGCCGAGGTCGCGCAACTGCGCCTCGCTCAAGCCTTCGCCTTTCAAGGTGACCAGACATACCGGCAGGCTGGAGGCGTCAAATTTCATCACCACGGGCGGCAGTGTGCCGGAGGGCAGGTAGCGGAGGCTGGCCATGGCGAGATTGGCGATGCTCGTCACGTCGGAGTCGGGATTCGAGCCGGGTTGGAAATAAACCTTGATGAGGCTGACACCGGTCAGCGACCGGGATTCCATGTGGTCGATGCCGCCTGCCAGTGTGAACATGCGCTCGAACTGGCCGGTGATGTCATTCTCAATCTGCTCCGGCGGCATTCCGGAATAAAACGTGGCGACCACCACGACGGGAATGTTGATCTGCGGAAACAAATCCACCGGCATGCGGACTAGGCTCGTCACGCCCACCACGCAAGTGATGAGGCAGATGACGATGATCAAGTAAGGATATCGAATTGCGAAGCGCGACATAAACTTGATGGCTCAGGAGCGGTGTTCAAATCTGTAAAGATCCAGTTTCATTGCGCCGGGAGCTGGTCAATCGTTTTCGTTTGCACCTTCTGCCCCGTTTGCACCAATGACCGGCTCCCGATCATTACCAAGTCTCCCTCCTGGAGCCCGGAGGTGACTTCATACTTTTCCGGCGTTTCGAGCCCAAGCGTCACGGGGCGGATTTCAATTTCCTGTTTGGGGTTGATGACACACACGGTTTTTTCAACGTCCCCGGCCACAGCCTGGATGGGGATGGCGAGGGCATTGGGCCGTCGTGCGACCTTCACGATGACGGTGGCATACATTCCCGGCACCAGCTCAAGCCCCGGGTTTTCCACCTCCACTTCAGCGATCATCGTCCGGGTTTCCTCGTCAACCTTGTCCGTAAAACGCGCTATTTTGCCGGTGAATGTCCGGCCGCCGAGCGACTCCACCCGCACGTCCACGGGATCGTCCACATGGATGTCCTGCACGTATTCCACCGGCACCGGGATGTCCAGCCGCAGCCGGTAGTTGTCCGAAACCCGCACCAGCGGCAGGGACTGGGTGTCGGAGGCTGTGCCCGCCTGGATCAGCGCGCCCGGATCCGCGTAGCGCTTGGTGACCACTCCGTCGAACGGCGCCGTGATTTTGGTGTAACGCACCAGCGTCTCATACTTTTCCACATCCGCCTTGGCGGCCGCAATGGCGGCGGAGGCCGACAGGTCCTTGGATTCGGCGGTGTCAAGGTCCTGTTGCGCCACGAGGTTGGGATGTTCCCGGTTCACCGAAACCAGCCGGGTGTAAGCCAGATTCGCATTCGTGAAGTCGGCTTCTGCTTTCTGTTGGACCGCTGTCGCGTTGTGCAGTTCGTCCAAGAGTTCCGGGACTTCGATGGTGGCCAGAAGCTGGCCGGACTTGACCTTGTCGCCAAAGTCCACGTTCATCTGGTCAACATAGCCCGAGACTTTTGCGTGCAGCTCGACTTCCACGTACGGCCGGAACTCCGCGTCCCGGGTCAGTTCCGTGAACAAATCCTCCCGATCCACTTTTGCGACCGCAACGGTCGTGAGCGCATCCGGTTTGGCCGCCGTATGGGTGCTGCCCTTCCAGAAAGTCACGGCACACAAAAGGACGACCACCGTCACCAAAGCCAGAGCTACCCGCCAATCCAGCCAGCGTGGCGGTTTTGCCTTTGAGTCCGGCCCGGGCCGTGCAGCCGTGAACGGTTCTCGGTTTGCTCCTGCGATGGCCGCTTGATTTGTGCCTGGCTGTTCAATTTCCATGGTTGAAATCCGTTTTTCCCTGACCTGAATGAGTCAGCGGCAGTTCGACGCGGAACCGGCTTCCCTTGCCCTCGACGCTGGTGAAATCCACCCGGCCGCCATGCGCCGTGCAGATGGATTTGACAATGGACAGTCCCAGGCCGGCACCGCCCATCTCCCGCGAACGGGCCTTGTCCACGCGAAAGAAACGCTCGAAGATGTGCGGTCGCGCCTCTGCGGGAATACCAAGGCCGTTGTCCTCCACTTCCAGAACCGCCTTGTCGCCGCTGGTCTTGACTGAAATGCCTATTTTTCCTCCCGCCGGCGTGTACTTGATGGCGTTGTCGAGCAGATTGACCACCACCTGCTTCATGCGGGCGCGGTCGCCCTCAACCACAACTTCCTGCGAAGCATTGTTTGAGATCGAAATTCCCTTGTCCTCCGCCAGCAGGCACATTTGGTCGGCGGTGGTGGTGGCCAGATCGGCCAGATCAAATGCTACGCATTCTTTTTGCGCCTCGCCCGCGTCCAGCCGGGAAACGGCGAACAGTCCCTCCACAATCCGGGCCAGCCGTTCCACTTCTTCCAGGACACTTGCCGCCGTGCGCTGTACTTCCGGCGCCGGGCCCGTTTGATCCACGATGGATTCCAGTTCTCCGCGCAGGATGGTGAGCGGCGTTCGCAATTCGTGCGAGGCGTCGGCAATGAAACGGCGGTTGTGTTGAAACGCTTCGTCGAGCCGGGCGATCATGTTGTTGAGCGAAATGGAAAGCCGCTGCAGTTCATCCCCCGTCTGGGCGATGGGCAGCCGCTCCCGGAGGTTGTGCAGGGTGATCTGCTCCGCGCTGGCGGCGATTTTTTCCACCGGTGCCAGCGCCCGGCGTATCAGGAAGTAACCGCCGACGGTCGCCACCAGCACCATCGCTGCCAGCGCCAGCACGAGCAAAATGATCAAGTGCTTCAGCACCGCCTCCATCGGTTCAAGCCACGCGCCGACTTCCACCACGTATGGTTTTCCCTCGTCCGATTTGCAGGGCACGGCGGCGATGAGCAGACGCCGGTTGCCTTGCGTGGTTTCAATCCGCCACGAATGGAGACGGCTCCCCTGTTGCAGGTTGTAGTTTCGGTAGGACGCCACGCCGCCCCAGTCTGGACCCAAATCCTTTGGGCTGCTGGAAAGGTATAAGATGGTTCCGTCCTGCCGCGTGATGCGGATGAAGCGTTCGTTCGTTTCCGGCGCAAACCAGCTGTTGATCTCACTGACGACGTGCGCTTCGCCGGTTTTTCCAATGTTGGCCAGGAGGGTGTCCCCGATTCGTTGTGCGCGGTAAATCTGGTCACCGGCGAGGCTCGTTTCCAAATGCAATTTCAGCCCGGCGTACATCAGGCCGCCGAGCAGAATGAACGCGGCGGTCAGGACGCCGGCATACCAAAGCACCAGTCGAAATCTGATGGAGCGGGTGTTCATGGCTCAGGCTCGTCGCTGACGCTGTAACCCACGCCACGAACGGTGTGGATCAATTTCTTTGACGGTGCGACATCCACCTTGCTGCGCAGGTGTCGCACATATACATCTACGATGTTGGTCAGTCCTTCAAAACTTTGGTCCCAGACGTGCTCGATGATCATCGTTCGTGACAACACCCGCCCCGCATTGGCCACCAAATACTCCAGCAGGCTGTACTCCTTGGCGGTGAGCTCCACCCGCCTGCCGGCCCGCTTGACCTGCTGGGACATCCGGTCAATCTCCAGGTCGCCCACCCGCAGAACGCTGGAACGGTCCGCCGTTCCGCGCCGAAGCAATGCCTTCACGCGCATCAGCAATTCGGCAAATGCAAACGGTTTGGTCAGGTAATCGTCGGCGCCCGCCTCGAAGTTCTCGACCTTTTCCGACATCCCATCGCGCGCCGTCAACACGAGAACCGGCACCTTGGAACTGTTTCGTCGCAAACGCTTCAAGATCTCCGTGCCGCTCAAGCCCGGCAACATCAGATCCAGAATGACCAGGTCATAGTTATAGGCGCTCGCCATCTCCCATCCGCCCGGACCGTCATTCGACACGTCCACCGCGAATCGTTCGGCCCGCAAACCGCGGGCGACGAATTCCGCCACCTTTCTTTCATCTTCAACCAATAATATGCGCATGATGCCTGCCTGTTATAATTGACCATCGGCCCATGAAGCGCCGATGAAACATACATTAAAAATCGTTCAGAATGGAGGGATTGTTTGGAATTCCTGGATGCCGATTTGTCGGTCCGTCCCGCGCCCGGTCTCAAGTCTGCAGAATTGGATGGGGCCGGCTGGCGGTATCTAGGTCCACAGCCTGCGATCCAGCGAGCGGTATTGGATGGCCTCGGAAACGTGATCACCGATGATGTTTTCCGAACCCGCCAAATCTGCGATGGTCCGCGCCACCTTCAGGATGCGGTCGTACGCCCGCGCGCTCAGGTTCAAGTCTGCCATCGCGAACTTCAGCAAATCCACCGTAGCCCCGTCAATCGCACAATGCGCCTTCAATTCCCGGCTGCCCATGCGCGCATTGCAGGAAATCTTTGGCCTGTCCGCGAAACGCAGATGCTGCCGTTTCCTCGCAGCGATCACCCGCTCGCGCACCTGTGCCGATGGCTCGCCGTTTTTTTCGCCGCTGATTTCGCGGAATTTCACCGTCGGCACCTCGATGTGCAGGTCAATGCGATCCAGCAGGGGGCCGGAAATGCGCCCCAGATAATTCTGAATTTCCCGCGGAGAACTGCGTGACTCATGCGGCATTTTTCCGTCCGGGCTCGGATTCATCGCGGCCACCAGCATAAATTCCGAGGGAAACGTCATGGTTCCGGCCGCACGCGAAATGGTAACGCGCCCCTCCTCCAGCGGTTGCCGCATGGTTTCCAGCACGCTGCGTTTGAATTCCGGCAGTTCGTCCAGAAACAACACGCCGTGGTGTGCCAATGAAATTTCGCCCGGTGTCGGATTGATGTTGCCACCCAGCAAACCCGCGTCGCTCGCGGTGTGATGCGGCGTGCGGAACGGCCGGCGGGTCACCAACGCCTGGCCCGGCGGCAACAACCCCGCGATGCTGTGCACCTTCGTGGTTTCCAGCGCCTCTTCCAACGTCAACGGCGGGAGA
The DNA here is from genome assembly GCA_035570675.1 of Verrucomicrobiia bacterium. Lineage (GTDB taxonomy): Bacteria > Verrucomicrobiota > Verrucomicrobiia > Limisphaerales > Pedosphaeraceae > DATMLG01. The sequence goes on from DATMLG010000354.1 coordinate 6,878, forward strand.
ATCGTGAACAGCCGCTTCGCCAGCATGGATTTTCCGGTTCCCGGCGGACCGATGAGCAGGACGTTGTGCCCGCCCGCCGCCGCGATCTCCAGCGCCCGCTTGACCGATTCCTGCCCTTTCACATGCGAAATCCAAGTCTTCCCCTGACGGCTGGTCAAAAAGTTTTGCCACGTCGACCTTGGTCGAACTTAGTTTGATTTCTCCCTCCAGAAAGCCCGCCGCCTCCCGCAAATTTTGCACTGGAAACACCTTCAACCCCGCCACCACGGCCGCCTCGGCGGCATTCTCCGCCGGCACCAGCAGGCCCGTCTTTTTCTCCGCCCGCGCCCGCAACGCCACCGCCAGCACCCCCTTGACTGGCCGCACCGCCCCGTTCAACGCCAGTTCGCCGACCATCAGAAAATTCTCGAGCTGGTCCGTCTCAATTTGTTCGCTCGCCGCCAGCATTCCGATGGCAATCGGCAGATCGAAGCTCGGCCCCTCCTTGCGCACGTCCGCCGGTGCGAGATTGATGGTCGTCCGGCCCATCGGAAATTTGAACCCGGAATTTCCCAGCGCGGTGCTCACCCGGTCCCGCGATTCCTTGACCGCCGCATCCGGCAATCCGACGATGACAATCAACGTCTCGCCCCAGCCACAGTTGACTTCCACTTCAACCGGATACGCTTCGATGCCATTGACAGCGGCCGAACAGACCTTGGCTAACATGGCCGAATCTTGGGCGAACGTCGGCGCAAGGGCAATGCGGATTTCACAGCTTTCCCGGCCCACATGGCCGGCGCGACAAGAACTGCTCATTGCACACGAGACGGGCCTCTGGCAGCATGGCGGGAATCATTCGAATTATGTCAGACCAGACCAACTTGAAGCCCGTTTCAGAGCCTTTGGTGAAGCACATCTACACCGCCGATCCCTCGGCTCACGTGTTCGAAGGCAAAATCTACATCTATCCCTCTCATGATATCGACGCCGGCCTGCCCGAGGACGATTTCGGCGGGCACTTTGGCATGGAAGATTACCATGTCCTTTCCATGGAAACACCGGGCGATGGCAAGGCAACCGATCATGGAGTGGCCCTGCATGTCAAAGATGTTCCCTGGGCTGAAAAGCAATTTTGGGCGCCTGACGCCGCTTTCAAAAACGGAACCTACTACCTGTATTTCCCTGCCAAGGCCAAAACGGGGGCCTTCCATATCGGCGTGGCCACCAGCAAGAATCCGGCGGGTCCCTTCAAGGCCCGGCCAGAGGCAATCAAAGGCAGTTTCAGCATCGACCCTTGCTCATTTGTGGACGAAGATGGCAAGGCCTATTTGTATTTTGGCGGCATCTGGGGCGGCCAGCTTCAACGCTGGCAAACCGGCAAGTTTGTTGAGCATGTAAAGACCCCCTTCGATCTCGAGCCGGCCGCCAATGAACCGGCGCTTTGCGCAAAAGTGGCCCGCCTGACCGACGACATGCTCGAGTTCGATGAAAAACCGCGCGACCTGGTCATCCTCGATCAAAACGGCAAACCGTTGCTGGCCGGCGACCACGACCGCCGCTTCTTCGAAGCGTCCTGGATGCATAAGTACCAGGGGAAATACTACTTCTCCTATTCAACCGGCGATACGCACTTCATCTGCTATGCCACGGCTGACAATCCTTATGGCCCATTCACCTACCGGGGGGTAATGCTTAATCCGGTCGTTGGCTGGACGAATCACCACTCGGTGGTTGAGTTCAAGGGCAAATGGCATCTATTTTATCACGACAGCACCCTTTCAAATGGCCAGACCCACCTTCGTTGCGTCAAAGTCACTGAGCTTGAGCACAATCCCGACGGGACAATCAAAACGGTCACCGTTTAAAGACAGCCAGGAAGGCAAATTTTTAAGTGCAAGTGGCGTGATGTTTTAGGAGGTAGTCGGTTCAGAAGGTTGGACACTCCTTGTCCCACTCCCTGTGCGATTATAAAAATCAAAAACGATCAGAATGAGTACAAGATGCAATTATTCAGTGGCAGCATCTGAGGCTGTGGCAGCGCGCGGCGTCGGCCATGACGCTCCCATCGGCGGCCCGGCCTCCCGGCGCTCCTCGATATGGAAGAAGGCGGAACAACCAGTGAGAATATGCGGAAATAGACGGAACATTAGGCGGAACAGAATCAGTTTTGTTCCGCCTTTTTACGGCTTTTTACGGCTTTTTACGCCTTACGAGTTTGGGAATTTTCAACCACGGATGAACACCGATAAACACGGATGGTCGTACTTCCGGGTTAAGGCCAAGGCCCAAAATCCAAAGCTGGAGCGAGGACGAGAAGGAGGACGAGGACGACGGGAATTGACGGTCGTAACGCTTAAGTCCGCATAAGTCCGCCTATTGACCCCCTGGGGGGGAGGGGGCCCAAATTCAAAATGATGAATTCAAAATTCAAAATTGAAAGCCAAAGGCAGACGGAGCCTGTGCCGACGGGCTGTTCAAATGACTTTGAACTTCCGGCTTTGGACTGGTAACTTGGGCGCATGGCGAAAAAAGCAACGGCTGATTCCAGCGGCGGGAACGGCAAGGGCGAGTTCGATGACATCATCGGCTTCACCCTGCTGGTCCTGGCCCTGCTGCTTTTCATATCCCAAGTATCGTACACCCCGCATGACATCCGATATTTGAACAATCCCCCCAATCATCCGGTGCATAACTGGATTGGGAAAATCGGCGCTTATCTGGGTTTCCTTTCGTTCTTCCTGCTCGGCATGGCCGCTTACATTCTACCATTTCTACTGGCAACCTTTGGGCTCTCGCGGTTGCTCGACGCCATGGCGCACCTGCGCCGGCACAGTTGGTGGTCCGCCACCTGCGGTTTTGTGCTGATGGTTTCCCTGACGGGCCTTCTGCACCTTTGGCGGCCGCCGACGGTTGACCGCGCCAGCGCCGGCGGCTTGCTGGGCACTCTCAGTTACGGCCAGAACGCCCATTACGATTACGGCTTTTCCCTGCTCGGACCCATCGGCGCGACCATCGCTTATCTGGCCCTTGGCGGCATCAGCCTGCTTTTCCTCACCAAGTTTGAACTGGGCGCCTGGCTGAACCGGCTCTGGGAAAGCCGCGCGGCGTCTCCAAAGGTCCAGGAAGAGGTGCTGGAACGTCGCGCGCGTGATTTGGAAAAGCAGGCGCGCAAGTTGCAGGAACAGGTGGACAAGGCCGGCTCCGGCGGCTCCGGCGCCGTTGGCGCGGATCTCAAACCGTTACCCGAACCCACCGTCCGCGATTTGAGCGTGCCCCAAAACAAAAGCGCTTCTTCGGCGCGCGCAAAAAAATCCGGGGAACCCACCGTCGAACCCGCGCCGCCCGATGAAGGCGTTGTCATTCCCGCCCGCGAAGTTGCCGCCGCCACTTCCGCCGAAATCCTGGGCAAAAAGGCTTCCGCCGCTTCGAAGTCTGACGAGCCCAAACCTGTCGAGGCCGCGGATGCGAAAGCTGCCGCCGACGGAAAGGATACCAAGCCCGCAGAGGTTCTGCCTGAGCCGGTGGTTAAAATTGACGGAGCGCAAAGGCCCAAGCCCCGCAAGCCCAAGCCCATTTCCGTCGCCTCGACGCCGGGCATCGGCAACTATCAATTGCCCTCGCTCGACTTCCTTCAGCAACCGGACACGACCGTCAAGCCCACCGAGTCCCGCGAGGAATTGATGGCCAACGCACGGCTCATGCAGCAGACCCTCGCGCAATTTGACATCGAAGTTTCGCTCGGCGACATCACCAAGGGACCGACCATCACCCGTTACGAATTGCATCCCGCGCCCGGGGTGAAGCTGGAAAAAATCACCGCGTTGAACAACAACATCGCGGCCGTCCTCAAGGCCGAGCGCATCAACATCCTGGCGCCCGTGCCGGGCAAAAGCTCCGTCGGCGTCGAAGTTCCCAACGCCATCAAGACCAAGGTCATCATGCGCGACCTCCTCGAATCCGAGGAATGGACGAACACGAAGGCCCGCATCCCGCTTGCGCTGGGGAAGGATGTCTATGGCCACCCGATTGTCGCCGACCTTGGCGAAATGCCGCATCTGCTCATTGCCGGCAGCACCGGCTCCGGCAAGTCTGTTTGCATCAATGCCATCATCACCTCCCTGCTTTACAAATTCTCACCGGACCAGCTCCGCTTTGTGATGATTGACCCCAAGGTCGTCGAATTGCAGCAATACAATTCGCTCCCGCATCTCGTCGTGCCGGTGGTGACCGACCCCAAGAAAGTCATTCTCGCGCTGCGCTGGGTCGTCAATGAAATGGAAAAGCGCTACCAGATTTTCGCCCGCGTCGGCGTCCGCAACATCAAGTCCTTCAACGAACGGCCAAAGAACAAGCCCCTGCCGCCGACCGAACCCGAACTGCCGCTCACCAGCAAGAAGGAGAAAGTTGAGCCGGGTTCGGACGGATTTGCCGTCGAGGTGGATGAGGAAATCGTCATCCCCGACAAGCTCAGTTATATCGTGGTGATCATTGATGAGCTGGCCGACCTCATGCTTGTCGCGCCCGCCGATGTGGAAATGGCCATCGCGCGCATCACCCAGATGGCCCGCGCTGCCGGCATTCATTGCATCGTCGCCACCCAGCGGCCGAGCGTGGACGTCATCACCGGTGTCATCAAGGCCAACATCCCCGCGCGCATCGCTTTTCAAGTGGCCGCGAAGGTGGATTCCAGGACCATTCTGGATGCGATGGGCGCGGACAAGTTGCTCGGCAAGGGCGACATGCTCTATTTGCCGCCCGGCTCCGCGAAATTGATTCGTGCCCAGGGCGCGCTCATCACCGATCAGGAAATCCAGCAGCTTGTGGATTTCATCGCCAAGCAGGGCAAGCCCAGCTACGAGATGGAAATTCATAAACAACTTTCCCGCCCGGTCGTGGATCCCGGCGACGAATCCGGTTGCGACGAGGACGAGGACTTGATCCAGCAATGCATTGAGGTCATCCGCAGTGAACAAAAAGCCAGCGTCTCCCTGATGCAACGCCGCCTGCGCCTTGGCTATACCCGCGCCGCCCGCATCATGGATGAGTTGGAGAATCGTGGCATCGTTGGACCCAGCAAGGGCGCCGAACCGCGGGACATCCTCATTGATCTCGATGGCGGCGGGGCGGACGGCGGTCCCGAGCCGGTTCACGGGAAGTAAAACGGAACCTGATCTCCATGTACTGCGGGAAAAATCACCCAGCCCATGTCTGACGTCGGAGCGAACCGCGGGCTGTTCGTCGTCGCCACGCCCGCGCGCTCGGTTTGCGATGAGAACGCGCGCGCGTTGGAAAAGCATCAACTGTTGCGGTTCATCGCCCTCGGCACCCGGCGCGGCACCGCCGGAGTTCCTCCCGAACGCACGCGGCTCAATCCACGCATCGGCCTGGCCGCTTACGCGAGTTGGAAGATATTTTCGCCCTTTCGCGCCGAGTCCTTCCGGTTCGGGTTGTCCCCCTGGTTTGACCGTTGGGTGCTCAGACAATTGACGCCCGGCGACCATGTCATTTCCAGCTACGGCCATGCGAATGCCTCCTTCGCCTTCGCCCGACGTCACGGCGGCAAAACTTTTCTGGACGGCGGCAATTCGCACCCTGACAATTTCTGGGAAGTTTTGAGCGAGGAGCATCGCCGCTGGGATTGCCCACATCCGCCCATCTCCCGCCGCGCGTATGAACGGTCCCGCGCCATGCTCGGCGAGGTGGATTATGTCCTTTCTCCCAGTTCCTATGTGACGAACTCCTTTCTGTCGCGCGGATTCAAACCCGCCCAGATGCTCCAAAATATCTATCCCGTCAATCTTTCCAACTTTTCGCCCGCCACCGGTCCGCGGCCCAGGGACCGTCCCCTCACGCTCATCAACACCGGCGGCCTTTCCCTGCGCAAGGGCTCGCCGTACCTGCTCGAAGCCTTCCGCTTGATCCGCCAAAAACATCCGACGGCGCGCTTGATACTCATCCAGTCGGTGCGTGACGACATGCGGGACGTGCTGTCGCGCTTCCGCGATTTGCCCATCGAATGGTCGCCCACGCTGCCGCATCCCGCGCTCGCGGAACTGCTGCGCAGCGCCGATGTGTTTATTCTGCCCTCCATCGAGGAGGGCCTTGCGCGCACCGTTCTTGAAGCCATTGCCTGCGGCCTGCCGGTCATCGTCACTCCCAACACCGGCGCCAACGACTTTGTCCAGCCCGGCCTCGGCGGTGAAGTTGTGCCGATTCGCGATCCCCGGGCCATTGCCGACGCCGTGTTAAAATGGGCGGACAAAATTCTCACGCCCGGCTGGCAGCCGCGTGTTTTGATCGACACCAAATCGCTCGCGTTTGAGAGTTTCGAACGTAACTTCCTCGCGCAACTCCGCCAGCTCGGTCTTGCCTGATCGTGCGACCTCAATGTGGCGGTCGTGTTCATGCGTCGCGCAGGAGGGACTCATACAGCTCAAGATATTTCGCCGCCATATGCTCCTCCGTCATGCCGCGCGCCAACATGGACGCCGCCGCCGCCCGACCGTAGCGTTCCCGCAGCGCCGCATCCGTAATCAACGATTCCATGCTCCGCGCCAGTGCTT
>DATMLG010000355.1:0-2866 GCA_035570675.1 Verrucomicrobiia bacterium
AACTGACCGGCGTTGCCCCCGACGATATCGAGGTCCCTTCCGGCCCTCTGCCCTATATCATCGCGATCGTGGACGAGCTCGCAGACCTCATGGCGACCTCACCCGCCGAGATCGAGTCGAGCATCGCCCGTCTCGCCCAGCTCGCCCGCGCCGCCGGCATCCACATCATCATCGCCACCCAGCGCCCCTCGGTCAACGTCATCACCGGCATCATCAAGGCCAACCTTCCCTCGCGCATCGCCTTTCAGGTCGCGTCACAAGTGGACTCGCGCACCATCATCGACACCAAGGGTGCCGACACTCTGATTGGCCGCGGCGACATGCTCTTCTCGCCGCCCGGCTCTTCGCGCCTCGTCCGCGCCCAGGGCGCCTACGTTTCCGACGACGAAATTTCCTCGATTGTGGAATTCATGAAGAAAAACGGCCCGCCGCAATATAAGCAGGAAGTGCAGGTTGAAATCGACCGCGATCCTGACGCCGAGGATGAAGCTTCCGACGTCGCCGATGGCGATTTGGGCAGCGACGACGAACTTTTCAAACAGGCCCTCGATGTGCTCAAAACCACCCGCCGTGCCTCCACTTCCATATTACAGCGCCGCCTGCGCATCGGCTACAACCGCGCGGCCCGCATCATGGAAGCCATGGAAGAAAAGGGCATTGTCGGCCCCGAAAATGGTTCCAGTCCCCGCGAAATCCTCGCCGATTTGGACAAGCTTTAGAAGTTCAACGTTCAGAGCTCAAAGTTTTGTCTGCTTAACCTTGAACCTTGAACTTGGAACTTTGAACCTTACGCCTTTCATTCAGTTCCGGCTTCCACTCCGCCACCAAATACCCTAACAGAAACTCATGCAGACTATTGGCGAACGCCTCGAGGAAGCACGCAAACGCAAGGGTATCTCCGTACGCGAAGCCGCGGAGGGCACCAAAATCCGCGGCGATTATTTGCTCAAATTTGAGAGCAACCAGTATGACATCAAGCTGCCCGAGATCTATGTGCGGGGCTTTCTCCGCTCTTACGCGACTTTCCTGAAGCTTTCCGCGGATAAAATCCTCGCCGATTTTTCCGCGCTCGGGCACGGCGCCACGCACTCCGGTCCCCGCATGCCCAGTCGCGAAATTTACGGCCGCATGGATTTGTCCGTCTCATCCAGCCCGGCGGCCGCCGCAGCCGAAGGGCAATCCACGGCCGCCGCTGAAGAGACCCCTTCCGAGGCGCCTCCGCAGACCCGCCGCCTGTCCCAGCCTTTCCGCAAAAACCTGCCGACGCCCGGTGTGCCACTCGACGTCATCCTGAAAATATTTATCGTCGTCATCGCCATTGTCTCCGCCGTGTTTCTTGTCGCCTGGGGCGTGAAAGCGGTTTTTTTCGCCGGTGAAAAAAAATCCGCGCCCACCGTCACAACCGGAGAGATCGTCGCCGCACAGCCACTCCCCGATCAAACGATCACCCTGATAGCGCTTGGTCCGGTCGACGTCCAGGTGAGACAGGACATCGACAACAAGATCATCTACCGCGGCACCCTCGCGGCCAGCGAGCGCGTCTCCCTCGTCAAGCGCGGTGTGATTTTCATCACCTACACCGCGGGCAAAAATTTGCAGGTGGAAATCAACGGCAAAACCTACGACATGCCCACCACCGGCTACGACCGGGCGCGCATCGAGTGATGCGCCGCGGCGCATCACTCGATGCGCGAACATCCAACGCTCAACAGCCAACGCCGAAGTTGGATTTCAAACTTTTAATACCGGCAAAGTTAAGAGCAGTTTGCTGGAAATGGTTGTCGTTTGGGGTCGGGGCGGCTGATTTAAGAGTCTGAACTTGGATGTTGGACGTTCGATGTTGAAGGTTGGATGTTCAAAGCGCCTCACCGCAACCCCACCGGCTCGCCGAGGATTTCGCGCAAAACCAGCGCCCGCCGCAGACTGTCCGGCTCGCGCAGATCCGCCAGTAACCGGTCGCGCGCGCTTATGGTGGTCGTTTTTTGGTCAGCCGGATCGTAATCCGCCGGCGTAGCCACTGTCTGCTGTTGCTTTTGCAGCGTGCGTTGAACTTCTGCCATTTGCCGGGCTTCCGCCAGTTCCCTGGCCTTCTGTTCATCGGCCACACGTTGCTGGGCTTGCGCCTCGGCGGCGGCCTGCCCGCTTTCGCGCGACTCGGCGAGCTTTTGGGCTTCCGCCATTTGCCGCGCAAGTTCTTGAAAAATATTCCGGCTGCGCGGTGGTGAACCCGCCCCAACCGCCGTCGGCGTGGACACGGAAGGCGGCTCCGCCAGCGTGCGGGCCGCACGCTCGGCGATCTTGCGGCGGATTTCCGCCTGCACCCGGCGGGTTCGCTCCGCCGCGTCAGGATCGGGAGCACGCGTCTGTTGCTGTTGTTGCGCGCCTGCCCGTTTTGCTTTTTGCACCAGGTTCGCCACCGCAATCGCGATAAAGAGCAGAACCAGGGGATGATTGAGCAGCCAGTCCATGACGTTTTACTTTTTCTCGTCGGGATTCGCGATGCTCGACCGCATCGCCGTATCGGACTGGATGTTTTGCATTTTATAATAGTCCATCACGCCGAGCCGGCCGCTGCGGAAAGCCTCGGCCATCGCCAGCGGCACCTGGGCCTGCGCCTCGACGACCTTGGCCTGCATCTCCTGCACGCGCGCCTTCATCTCCTGCTCGAGCGCCACGGCGGCGGCGCGGCGGATCTCGGCCTGCGCCTGGGCCATGTTCTTGTTGGCCTCGGCCTGCGCGACCTGCAGCCGGGCGCCGATGTTCTCGCCCACGTCCACGTCGGCGATGTCGATGGAAAGGATCTCAAACGCGGAACCCACGTCCAGGCCGCGCGCCAGCACGGTCTTCGAAATGCTGTCGGGCGACT
>DATMLG010000356.1:0-5432 GCA_035570675.1 Verrucomicrobiia bacterium
TTCCTTCGGGCACGACGTGGAGACGGGGTTCCTGCTGGTGGAGGCGGCCGAGGCGCTGGGCATCAAGGATGGCAAGGCCTGGACGGCGGCGCGGCATCTGGTGGATCATGCGCTGCGATACGGCTGGGACCAGGAGCGCGGGGGATTATATGACTCGGGCCGGGTCACGGTGGACGGCGTGGTGACGGGGAATTTGAGCACGGACAAGATTTGGTGGGTGGAGGCGGAGCAATTGAATGTGCTGCTGCTGTTGCACCGGCATTATGGAAAAGAGACGACGAAATATTGGGACGCGTTTATGAAGCAATGGAACTGGATTTCGAAGTATCAGGTGGACCATCAACACGGCGGGTGGTATCCGACGGTGGCGGCGGACAGCACGCCGACGGGGCATCTGTACAAGAGCGATGGCTGGACGGAATGTTATCACCAGGGACGGGCGATGTTGACGGTGTCAGAGACGCTGGGGGAGATGGCGGACGGGAAGTAGGCGGGAGGACGGGCGACCGCGAGACGGTCAATCAACTCCCTCTCTTCCAACATAGTTGGAGGAGAGGGCCGGGGAGAGGAGGAACGTTCGATCGAAACGACTATGAAATACGATAGTGAAACCCCTCTCTCCTGCTCTCTCCCCACTCCTTTGTCGCGGGGCGAGAGGGTTGGAGGCGATTGCCAAGCGGTCAGCCAACTACTGCGTTTCCAACGCAATCGTACGATTTCAACGGAGAAGTCAGAGACTCGTCACCGCGTCTCCTGCTCTTTCGACAAGGGGCTAAGAATTTGCGGAGAGCGGGGCGAGGCGGCCGTCGCGTTGGAGACGGTAACGTTTGCCGCGCCAAACAATATGGCCGCCGGCGAAAGCGCCGATCCACAGGGCGAATTGAAGGACGTCCTTGATTGGCGCGATCCACCAGCAGCGGCCCTGGCCGGGGACCGGGCCGAGACGATTTTGCAGCGAGTACGCGGTGATGATGCGGATGAGCAACGCGCCCGCGAAAAGGAGGAGCGACCATTTGGTGGGTTGCGCGATGAGCCAGAGCGCCAGCCAGAGCATGGCGTTGCCGAGGATGCTGGCGGCGTAGGGCAGGGGTTTGCAGGCGCGGATGGTGCGCGCCCAGCGGAGTTGATGCGACCAGACCTCGTGCCAGTTCATCGGCGGCGACAGGCAGTCCACGACGACGGGACAAATGGCGATGCGCTTGCCGGCGACGCGCACGATGCGGTTGCCGAGCTGGAAATCATCGGCGAGATAATCCGCGAGCGATTCGAAGCCGCCGATCTTTTCAAGCTGCGCGCGGCGGGTGACCATGACGGCGCCGAGGGCGAAGTCGAGCGGTTCCAGGTTCGCGCCCTGCAACACCTGGCTCCAGAAATCGGCGTTGATGGCGAGGGCCTCCCAGCGCATGGCGAGCGTGGCGGGATTGGCGAGGCGATAAAAACAATTCACGAGGCCAACTTCGGCATCGCGCAAGGGAGCGACGACGTTCAGCAAAAAATCGGTGGGCACGAGGACGTCGGCGTCGCTGACGATGATGACATCGTGTTTGGCCTGGCGTTGGAGTTGGATGAGGCTGGAGACCTTGCCGTTGACGCCCAGCGACTCCGGGCAGATGACGAGCGCGGCATCGGCTTCGGGATGTTCTTGGAGGAGTTGACGGACGGCGGCGCAGGAGGGGTCGTCCGGGGAAGCCACGCCAAAGAGCACTTGGACCGGCGCGGGGTAATCCTGGGTCAGCCAGCTTCGCAGGCAACCTATGATGTTGGAATCCAATCCTTTAAGCGGTTTAAGGACGGTTATGGCCGGCGTGAAGGATTTATCCGCGATACGGTGGTGCAGGGGAAAGCGCATTGCTGCAACCCATTGCCATACAGTAATTACCACGCTAATGATGGCGAAAGCTTGCAAAACAGTGAGCACCCCACGTTCGTAAACGGAGCGGGGCAGTTGGGCAAGCGCCAATTACTACGGAATTGGGCAAAAACCGGCAAATTCGCATTGACCGCAACGGAGGGAATTGATTACAAAACACTTGAAAGCAAAACGTCAGACCAGAGGGCAGGCAACAATCTCATTCTCAAACCATTTATGGCAGAAAGACTTCGATGCGCCGTAATCGGAACAGGTGCCATTGGTCTGGACCATTTGAACAGCCTGTTGCAATGCCATCGCGCGACGACCGTGGCGGTGGCGGACATAAATCCCGGCCGCGCCAAGGAAGCGAGCGAGCGGTATAAGATTCCGCGGAGCTACGTGGATTACCGGGAGCTGCTGGAGCAGGCGGACATCGACGCGGTGACCATCGCGCTACCGAACCACATGCATGCGCCGGTGGCGATCGAGGCGTTGAAGGCGCGCAAGCATGTGCTGCTGGAAAAGCCGATGGCGACGAACGCGAAGGACGCGGCGAAGATCGTGGACGCGGCGGCCAAGATGCGGCGGACGTTGATGGTGGCGCAGAATTTCCGTTTCCACCGCGCGACGCAGATGGCGAAGATGGTGATTCAACGCGGCGACCTGGGGGACGTTTATCACGCGCGCTGTTTCTGGCTGCGGCGCATCGGCATCCCACGCATCGGCTCGTGGTTCACGCAAAAAAAATTGTCCGGCGGCGGAGCCATCTTCGATATTGGCGTGCATGTGCTCGACGCGTGTTTGCATTTGGTGAATGAATTTGACGTGGTCAGCGTGCTGGGCCAGTCGCACGCGAAGTTCGGTCCGCGGGGCCTGGGCGAGATGAACTGGGGGAAGAGTGAAATTGACCCGGCGCGGCCGTTCGACGTGGAGGATTACGGCATGGCGCTGCTGCGGTTGAAGAGCGGGCGGACGGTGAGTTTTGAGGTGAGCTGGGCGGGGTATCAACCGGCGGACGGCCGGGAGCACGGCCTGGATTTGCTGGGGACGCAGGGCGGTCTGTCACTTTATCCCGCGCGCCTGTTCCGCAACGGCCCCAACGGCTACGAGTCCGTCCAGCTTGCGAGCCTGAAAATTCCTTATCCCGAAGATCGCGTGCATCACTTCGTGAACTGCGTGCTGGAAGGAAAAAAGCCGATGGTCGCGATGGAGGAATCGTTGCGCATCCAGCAAATTTTGGACGCCATTTACACCTCCGCCGCCACGGGCCGCGAAGTGCGGCTCTGACGGTTGAAGTTACTGAGCTGACGGAACGGCGACGGAGTTGGTTTCCGAGCTGGTCGCCGTCGGCACATTGGTCACACCCATCTTGGTTCGCAGCACGGCAGCGTCTTCCGGCGATAATACACCCGGAGTCAGCAATTCATTCAGCGCGTCCCGCCGCGTGGTCGCCACCGGAGGAATATAGAGGCGAACGTCGTTTTGCGCGCCCGGCCCGATCTTTTTCTGATAGCGTTGCCAGATGTCTTTGGCCATGGCATCGAGTCCCGCGCCCTGCTCATCATCCCCCGTAACGAGATTCATGAGGGATTGCCGTTCCAGTCCGCTGATCACATCTTCCGTTTTGTATTGTCCGAGAGTCGCGACCTCGTCTTGCACGCGGGCGATGGCGTATTCTTCCAAAGACATTTTTCCCGGCAAGCTGTCCTCCCTGCCCGGCAACATGGTGACGTTCGGATATTTCTGGCCCAAATAATGATACCATTGCAACGCGTCCCGGTCGCGGCCGTAGGTGTGGAAGAAATAAGCGGCGTCCATCAGCAAATTACGGTGCGCGGTCGTCAGATCGCGTTGATACTTGTCAGGCTCGTTCTGGATGGCCTCCTCGTACGCGGCGTTCGCCTTGGCGATGAGCGCGAGGTTGGGGGCAAAATCAATCATCTGCCCGTTCGCCCCCGTTCCCAGCCGGAGGATACGCCCGCGGCGGAAGGAGAGCTGCATGGATTGATAAACGATTCGCCGCAACTGTATCAACGTGTCCGGGTCAATCCGGCGCTCATTTTTCTTCGCCATCTCCAGGCCTTGCATGCCCCAATAAATCGCGTGGGCCTCCGGCAGGCGCCATTCGAGCGGCCCGTAAGTGTCATCCACCTGCTTCATGAAGACCGGGTTCATGCCGTATTTCGTCCGCAGCAGCGCCGCGCGTTTTTTGGCGTCCGGAGTGGTGGGATTGATCAGTTCATCCCAATTGGGTTTGTCCCCCGCGAAAAGCGCGGTCATCTCCCGGGCCCACGCCAGCTTGTAATACATGTTCGCATCGTCCAGATTGTCGCCCATCTTGAACTGGAAAAACCACCCCAGTTCGCGGTGGATGAGCACGTCGTACGGATTGTAGTGCAATCCGTCATCCCGCAGCAGTTCCATTCCCTTCTCCACCCAGCGCCAGCGGTCCGCCGGGTCATTGAACTTGACCGAGATGTTGAACGCCATGTTCCAGGCCTGCACCACCCATACCTGCGCGAAATGCGGTTCCAGCTTGGTGATCCAGTCCGCCAGTTGCACCATCTCGAAGAACTTGTCCTGGTCCTGCAAATCCGAGGCGCGCATCCACAGCAAATTGGAAATCAATCCCCGGAACCCGCCCAGCGCCACGGTTGTCAGTGCCAGCACCGGCGGCGCGCCGCGCAATTCCGTGTAACGGTTCAAGCCCAGCCGCTCACGGTCCGCCGTCAGCCCCCATTGCGCCCGCGACACCCCGAAGAACAATGCCGCCGCCACAACTGCCAGCATCCATTTGTAGTTTCTGCCGCTCATGTTACTGATGCGTGACCGCCGCCGTGGCCAGTTCCCGCCGGTGGAACACAAAAACGCCGAAGGCTCCCAGAATTCCCCCCAACAGCAGCACAATCTCGGCCGACGCCCGGCCAAGTTCCGCCCAGGAGACGTTGCGGCCCGTGCTCAACGAATCCACCGGTGAGAACTGCTGCACCAGGTTGATTACATCGAGGATGGAGCGAAACACCGGCACCATGACGTTGTCCACGGCCGCGCTGTTCTTGGCCCCGGTTTCTGCGTCGGTTCCCATGACCGTTCCTTCTGACACCACATTGGACAGCGTCCCGCTGCAAAGTCCCATCGTCAAAACTGCCAGCGAAAGGAAGGCCGCGACGGGAAACGAAAGGAAACTGGCCGCAGCCAGACCCAGTGCCGCCAGCAGCGCCATCCAGCACAATATAATTCCCAGGCCGCGGATCAGATTTGGCGCAAAACCGCCCACTCGATAAAGCACCTCCAACCCGTCGGTCAACGGAAACAACATGGAGGACGTGTTTGGATTGTGGAAGACCACGACGACATCACCTTTATCGTCCACGAGGTCCGCCGGCACGGGAAACTCGTGAAAAGTATCCGGCGCCAGGTTCATCGGGTCACTTTGCCAATACTCCTTGGTCTGCGGGTTGGCCACAATCCAGTTGGCATAAAAAGTTTTGGAAGAGTCCTCGGCCGACGTATTGAACTTGACCCGCAGATACATCGCCTGGCCTTTTAATCTGTTTCGGTCGGCGTTGATGTGAATCTG
>DATMLG010000357.1:0-12403 GCA_035570675.1 Verrucomicrobiia bacterium
GTGGACGGCCTGCAATTCGCATCGCGAGTTGCCAACTCCTTCCGCGTCAATAACGACATTGCAGGCGTCTTTGCTAACGTCACCTGGAGCGGCATCCTCACCGAGTTTAACAGTGACGAGGCGGACTGGTACGCCCAAGCCCCCGGGCATTGGAACGATCCCGACATGCTCGTGACCGGCATGGTTGGCATCAGCGACACCGAGGGCCGCTCCCAATTCAACATGTGGTCCATCCTCGGTGCTCCCTTGATGCTCGGCACGGATCCGCGCACTGTCACCACCGGCGCACCGGCTTTTCCGCCGACCATCACCGCCGCCACGCTGGCGACCATCACCAATACGGAAGTCATCGCCGTGGACCAGGATCCGCTGGGCGCGGTCGGCCGGCCGCTTGCTTCGGGAACTGCGGTTTACGCCAAACCGCTCGGCAGTTTCACTTCCGGCCAATATGCTGTGCTGGTGCTGAATCGATCCAGCCAGTCCAGTTCTTTCATCGTAAACTGGACTGACCTCGGATTGGTGGCCGGCAGCTCCGCAACCGCGCGCGATCTCTGGACGCATCAGAATTTGGGAGATTTTGCCGGCAGTTACACCTCACCCAGTCTGGCGTCGCACGACTCGATGATGCTGTTGGTCTCGGGAACTTTTGATTGGAACCGCCCGCGAATTTATGAGGCGGAATCCGCCTATAATGCGGTGAGCGGAACGGCCTACTATGTTCCGGAAAACCCGGCGTTTTCCTCGGGCGCTTATGTAACCGGGGTCGGGATGGGATTGGCGAATGCGCTTCAATTCAACCGGGTTTCGGCTCCGTCCAACGGCCTGTATGAAGCAGACATTTATTACGCAAGCAGCGTGGCGCGCACTGCGCAATTGAGCTTAAACGGCGGCGCAGTGACAAACATTTCCTTCCCGGCCACCGGCGGTGATACAAATTCGCCAGGCGCAATTGCCAGTTACCTGCCGTTAAACGCAGGTGAAAACATCTTGGTTTTCAGCAACGCAACGGCAATGGCCCCCAACTTCGATAAAATTGTCGTGTCACAAGGCGAACCTACCAGTTTGAAGGCCGTGGCCGGCGACAGCCAAATAAAGCTGTCGTGGATTGCGCCGGTGGGTGCGGTTCGCTTTAATGTTTATCGGGGCACCAGCAGCGGGGGTGAGAGCGGGACGCCGGTGGCGACGGGACTAATTGTGGCGAATTATACTGACATGAACGTCACCAACGGGCAGACGTATTTTTATACGGTCACGTCGGTTAACCCGGTGCTCGGCGGCGAAAGTCCGCCATCAGTCGAAGCCGCCGCCCGGCCTCAATATGCCACCAGCAGCGAAGCATATCAGAATGCAGTTCTCGCCGCGAATCCGGTCGCTTACTGGCGCCTGAACGAAACCAACGGCGGCACGGCTTTCGATTCCCTTGGACGGTTCAATGGCACTTACGGGAGCAATGTCCAGCTGGGCGTCGCCGGGCCGCGACCAGCGGATTTTCTTGGGTTTGAATTGACGAATAGCGCAGCGGAATTCACAAATAATGTGACCAATTCATGGGTGACCATCCCAGCGCTTAACTTGAACGGCAACACTGTGAGTATCACCGCTTGGATTTATCCCATAGGCAGCCAGGCGGATTTTACCGGACTGCTGTTTTGCCGCTCCGGCACAACTGTGGCCGGCTTGAATTATGGCGGTTCCGGTTCGAGCAGCACTGGCACAATTGGTTACACCTGGAATAATTTGATGTCCACATGGAATTGGAATTCCGGACTGATGCCGCCGGCGAACCAATGGTCATTCGTTGCACTTGCTGTGCAGCCGACCCAAGCCACCGTATTTCTGTTTACAACCAACGGTTTGCAGACGGCAACTAACGTGTTGATACACGCCGTTCAGTCGTTTGCCGGCTCCGGGACGATCGGAGAGGATACCTTTTCCGTCTCACGGTCTTTCAATGGAGTGATTGATGAGGTGGCGGTTTTCAATTACACATTGACCGCCGCTCAGTTGCAGCAGCTTTATGCAAATGGTTCCATGCTTTCACAGGTGCAGCTCGGCTATCAAACCATCGGCTCGAACTTCGATCTGACCTGGTTGCAGGGCACTTTGCTTCAAGCGACAAATGTGACGGGCCCGTGGTCGCGCGCCTCGGACGCGTCTTCGCCTTATACAGTAATACCTGCGAATCCTGAAATGTTTTATCGCGTTCTGTTGCGATAGAAGCGTCAAGCACTTGACGTCAGCCCGCCATTAAACCATCAAAAGTTTGAATGACATGGCGCGATATCAACCGATCCTTGGATGACGAGGCCCGCGCGATAGGATGCCGGCTACCTTTTGTGGGAATTCGAATCGTTGGCCCGGCCATCGGAAGTTGCCAATCAATCTTCGCCTTCCGCTTTCCTAGCGAAGGTTCGACCAAGGGCTTAGAATCTAAAAAATGGCGCCGGCGCATTTGCGGCGGCCCCATCCGTCCCGCTCAGTCGCGAAAGTGTCTCACAGGCCATGCAGCAGCTTCTGGATGCAATTGGAGAACGTGTCCAAGACATCTCATGTGGTGGATACGCTACGCGAAAAAATCTCTTGCTGGAAAAAATGCGGCGTCTCCCCGTCGTGCTGTTCGCGCAAAACGCACGTGAGAGTCGATGTGAACTTGACACGCACGTTGCTCCGAACTAAAAACGCCACGCCGAACCAATCAATGCGAAAGTCAAAAACCATCCGACAACAAATTGCCCCTTAACTCACACCCACAATGGAAAACATCAATAAAGACGCGGCAAATCAGGAAACTACGGATCAGAAGGTTAAAGGTTCGACTCTTTTTGGGTGCACCACCGATGCCCGGCTCGCGCAGCATTTTACAACTTCGCATTGTGATCACGAAGACGCTCTAGTGGTGATGATGTCACTCAAACAGACCCTGAATTTCCTCCCAAGTCAGGTTGTCCGCCAGCGTTTCCTCGCCGCCGAGGGTGGCCTTGATGATCGCGCGCTTCTTTTGTTGTAGCGCCAGAATCTTCTCCTCTACCGTGCCGCGCGTGATGAGCTTGTAGCTGGTTACCACCCGGGTCTGGCCGATGCGGTGGGCGCGGTCCGTGGCCTGGTCCTCCACGGCGGGATTCCACCACGGGTCGAAATGAACGACCGTGTCCGCGCCAGTGAGCGTGAGGCCCAAGCCGCCAGCCTTGAGGCTGATTAGAAAGACAGGAATCTTCGGGTCGCCCTGGAACTTCTCCACCACGGCGCCGCGATTCGTGGTCGCACCATCGAGGTAGCAGAACTCAATGTTTTCCGCGGTGAGCCGGTCCCTGAGCAGCGCCAGCATCGTCGTGAACTGGCTGAAAACGAGCACGCGGTGACCGCCGTCGATGGCCTCCTCCAGCAACTCGCCAAACATCGCCAGTTTGCCGGAGCTCTCGTCGTTGAATTCGGCATTGTCCAGCTTGAGCAGGCGCAAGTCGCAGCAGATTTGGCGCAGACGCAGCAGTGCGTTGAGCACGATCATCTTGCTCTTGGCCACGCCCTGCGCGCCAACGGCGTCCATGACTTCCTTTCGGCTGACGGCCAGCACCTGCTGGTAAATTTGCGCCTGGTCATCGGTCAGCTCGCAGAAGGAGACTTGTTGGATCTTCGCGGGCAGATCCTTGGCCACCTCGGTCTTGAGCCGGCGCAGGATGAAGGGCCGCAACCGCCGCCCGAGCCGCGCCTGCGCGGCCTCGTCCTTATCCCGCGTGATGGGCTGCTCGTAACGCTCGCGAAAGTCCGTCGCCGAGCCGAGGTAGCCGGGCATCAAAAAGTCAAAGATGCTCCAAAGATCGAGCACCGAGTTCTCCATCGGCGTGCCCGTGAGCACGAGCCGGTGGCCGGCGCGGACGGCTTTCACGGCCTGCGCGTTCTGGGTCTCACGGTTCTTGATGTGCTGGGCCTCGTCGAGCACCAGCGTGTCGAATTCCAACTCGCGATACCGCTCCGCGTCGCGCCGGATGAGAGCATAGCTGGTGATGACGAGGTCGCTCCCGGCGATTTTCTCGAAATGCTCGTGCCGGCCGGTGCCGTGCAGCGCGACCACCTTAAGTCCAGGCGTGAATTTCTTCGCCTCGGCCAGCCAGTTGAAGACCAGTGAAGTTGGGCAGACGATGAGCACGGGGCCGGACAGCTTGCGGTTCGTGTGGTACGAGAGGATGAACGCCAGCGTCTGGAGTGTTTTGCCGAGGCCCATCTCGTCCGCCAGGATGCCCCCGAACTTGTTCTCGCGCAGGAATTGCAACCACGCCACGCCCTGCCGTTGATAGGGGCGCAGCACATCTTCGAGCGGGCCGAGTGGCGGGCAAGTGAGTTTCGCCTGACCGCTCTGTTGCGCCGCGCGCTCGCGCCACCCGGCCGCGGCCTGCACCTGCCAGCCCGGCTGCTGACGCAGCGTGGCGTCGAGGAAGCCCGCCTGCACGTCGCTGAAGCGATAGCCCTTCGCATGTTGTTGCGGCGCGCAATCGCGCAGCACCTCGGTGAATTCCTCCAGCGCACCCGTGTCAATCAATGCGATACGGCCATTCTTCAACCGCGTCGTGCCGTTGCCGGACAATATGAGGCGCTGGATGTCCGCTGCCGAAAACTTCTCGCCGTCCGCCGATGCCAGCGACATCTCGACGTCGAACCACCGTTCGCCAGAAGGCCGGATTTCAAAGCGCGGTTCGAGCCGTTCGAAGTTCTTCGTTGTGCTGTGCTTGAGCCGTTCCTCAAGGGAAACCTCCCATTCCTTCTGCCAGGACGGGTAGTCGCGCGCGAAGAAACGCACGACCGCGCTCTCGCCGTGCAAATTCCAGCGCCCCTGCGCGTCCGGGCCGGTGAAGCCCGCCCGGCGCATCCGCTCCGCCGCAGCCATCTCGGCGCCGAAATCGCGCGTCGAGTAACGGGTGGTGCTTTTCGGGTCTGGCAGCCAGAGTGACTCCTCTTTCGCCGTCACGCCCACCGTCATGATGCGCGGGCCATAAGCGCATTGGAGTTGTGCCTGCACCTGGATCAACCCGCCGTTGAGCGCCAGGATGAAGCGTGGCGACTGAGGCTCCAGGGTGAATTCATCAATGCCAAAGTTCGCGTCGACTTCACTTTCGGCCTCCAGCACTGCCAACTCCTGGCTCAGGAACGAAGGAACGCGCGACCGGGGCAGTTTCATTGGCGCACGGAACAGCTCGCGCCATTGCACCGGCAGCCCGACCGGTTCGAGTGAACCGCCACGAAACGCCCACAAGGACTCGCCCGCAATCAGCGTCGACGGCTGAAGGTTCGCGGGCAGGTTGAGCCGGATTTCACCGGAGGTTTCGAGGGTGGCCTCCACCGGCACGCGCCACGAAGTCGCGCTCACCACGAGCGGTGGATTACGGCCCAGCGACACCCGCGGATGGCCGGCGAGCGCTTCGAGCAATTGGGCCAATTCGCCAAGATTGAGCATCAATCCACCGGGCGTTTCGTTGCCGGCGAGTTCCTCGGCCTTGTCGAGCAGGCGCGCGTCCTCGGGCGAAATTGAAAATGCCTGGTCCATGGGCAGCGCGCTGAGCGGCACGCGACCCCGGCCCCACTTGCCCTCAAACGTAACCATTACTTTTCCGCGTTCGATGCCGGCCGCGAAGGTGGGTGGCATGATGACGGAGATTTCCAGTCGCTCACCGTTGGCGCCGCGTTTGAGTTTTGGTCCCGGTTGCGGTGCCAGCTCGCGGGCGACCGCTCTGCCGCCAGGTCGCCCGGGCATTGGGGAGGCTGTGTCGCTGCCTCGGAGCGGCGACTTTGTGCTCAGCAAATGGTGCAAACCCACCGCCACCGAGTGCGCACAGATCATTCCTGCCTCACGTGAGGCGCGGCAGGTGCAGAGGTTGTCGATATCGACCGATCCTTTGATGACGAGGCCCGCGCGATATGACGAGGTGCCCTCCTGCACCACGCCCTTGAGCAGAGGCGGCGTCCAGTTCGAGGAAATGACCTTGCCACCCGCCAGTAAAGAGCGGGCGTTCTTGACCGCCTCCCAACCGGCGGCTTTCATGAAGAAGCCATCCGACAACTCGGTGATGTTCATCCGCCTGATTGTGTCGGACACCGCGCGTGTTTGGCAACTTCGCAGTCCGGCTGTCTCAAATCCATCAACTGAATTGGTCTCCGGAAAGTGCCAACGAGAAATTCAATTGGGAGGAAGTGAACCGTTTCCTGCGTGAACGCGACGTGACCCTGATTTCCGCCGGTCTTGATGAAGTGCCGATGGCCTGCAAAAGCATCCGCGAAATCATGGCGGCACAGGGCACCTGGTGACGGTCCTCGGCCAGTTCGACCCCATGTTGGTGAAAACGGCACCAGCCGGGAAATGACCCGAGGATTGAATTCTGGAAACGAAGATCGCCTTGTCGGCAACAAAGTTGGCGCAGTCGCGTCTGCTCAACCATACTGCTCCTTGACGGTAGATGGAGTGGGTGCCCCCGATTTCTCGGTATCGGCGCTGAACGCAAACTTCAAGGCGGTGTGGCGGCGCGTGCATCCAGTGCCACCGGAGATGAGGAAGATTTCCGCCGTTCCGAATACCAGGCCATCTGCGACGGGAAGGTTGGTCCTCAAAGCGAGCTTTACGTTGAATGTGCAAAGCTTGCGGACTACAAGCCGGAAGTCACAAAATTCTTCTCACGCATCCGGCTTGTTCATAAACTCCGCGAAACTCGCGCCCTCGCTGGTTTCACCAGGATTCTTCCTCCCGACGGTAATCTGGCCAGCGACCGCCTCCAAGGACTCAAACTTGACCAACAAATTGACTGGCTGCCAGCCATCAAGGTTTACGGCGAAGGAATCTTTCTGGAGGTCAATCCAGACGAAATCACAAAATGGGCAGCGACCGTGCCGGGCTTGCGGCCAGAATTTATCCGACTCGTTGCCCATTACAACGCGGCGCGCACAGCACGACTTCAACCGAATCGCAACATTACCGCAAAGTTCATGCTGCTTCACACGCTGGCTCATGTGTTCATCAATCAGTTGAGTTTTGATTGCGGCTATTGTTTCGGCTGGTGCATAGTTTGGCAACCCAGCATTTCGGTGCGGCTACTCACCAGCACCAAGGAGTTTCCTAATCCGTCCGCCGGTTTTGGCCGCGAGAATCAAATAAAAGACAGCCCCGGATGCGTGCATCCAGGGCTGCACTGCTCAAGACCGTCAATCCAGGCAAGGCTCTGCGTCGTCAGTCAGGTCGGCATGGTCCAACCACATCCAGCCCTCGACTTCCTGAACGGGCGTTTCTGTTTCTGTCGCATGTTCGCTCATTTTTCTTTACCGCCTTTCTTTGTTTGATTCGGAACTACTGGCTGGCCAGATGATTCTGTCTGCACCGCAAAAAAACAGCCTCCGGCTCAATGAGCCGGAGGCTCTCGACAAACTGCTGATGACTTGAAAAAGAAAGCCGGACTTTTCAGTCCGGCTCTGTGAACCGACGGCAGGAGTTAAACTCCCTCGCCAGTGCTTCCATCGCCGCCGCCCGGCGACCCGCTGTCACCCTCGTAGGACGGACAGCCCTCTTCGTCGCTTTCGCGACAAATCAGATTTTTCTCGAACTTGGTCATAATGTTTTATGGTCAGGGTCGTTTTTTTCGTAACGAGCCACAGTCTTCAAACGAACTGTCGGTTCTCCCTCATTGAGGTTCTTGCGAGCGCGACTCGCGCTCAATCTTACTACTGTCGAGCCGGTTGTTTTTTACCACCGATTCGAAAAAAGAGGCTGGCGGCTTCCAGAAGCCGCCAGCCTGACCGGGCAAAATGTGTGCCCGATCCCCGATTACTTGTCCCCGTCGCGCTTGATCTCATCAGCGAGACGTTGCTGCGAGCCAGCCTCGTAGCCTCGCTCGTAGTCCCGCGCCCACTCCTTGACTTCTTTCTCGCCGACACCGGTCAACGAGTCGAACAAGCCATGTTTTGGAGGAGACGGATCAGAGCCGCTACGTCCTGCACTTGCACCGCGTTTGTAGCTGAATTCGCCCATACTTCACCTTTCGCTTCGTGCTTCAGGTTTGTTCGGATTTCTCGGCTTTGCCACCCGGCATCGCCGTCGCCGCTCTTGCGAGCGCGACTCGCGTTCAATCTCTCTACTGTCGAGCCAGCCACTTTTTGCCACCGGCTCGAAACTTTTCTCGACGGCATGTCACCGCCCTTTACCACCGCCAGTACGGACACACCCGCCGTCGTCACCTTGAATTCCAAGAACCATGTTGCTCACCACCTTTCTGCTACTGGCCAGCATTTGGGATTTGACCAGCGTCGTTACTGAACTGAGTCGCAAAACAAAGAGGGGACGCCGGAATCGGCGTCCCCTGTGTTACTCGCTGGTCACCGGCTTAATGTCCGCGCGAACCTGTGCCGCCACCGGTGCTACCGCCACCGCCGCCGCTTTGGCCGCCCGAACCTGTGTTGTCACTGCCCTGACCACCTGATCCACCTTTTGCCATAACGCCTCCGTTATTCTGTTGGTTTCATGTCGGATACTCGCCGCCGCCACTCAGCAGCGCCGTTGCACCTTCGTTGGTGCGATCCGTGTTCACCATCTCCTACTGGTCAGGCTGTCGGTTTTTACCACCACTCGAAAATTTTCTGGTGGCACACAATTGAAGATCAGACTGAAAAGTGATTCAAAAGGTGCTGTTAAATGTCTTGAGGGGCGATTGTGCGTTTAGTCCGCGTGCCTCTGTATCCATCGGCACAGACCGTAGCACTCAGTTAATCTCCATCCTGAATGACGTAACCGACCGCTTCGTAGCCGCGCACGCGTTTGGAATACATTGCGGACAGAACCGGCACGCAGCCGTCCACATAATCATAAACGATGACTTCACGCTTGTTGTCGTGAAGACGGTGCAGGCGGCCAACATATTGTTGCAATGTGCCGCGCCAGGAAATCGGCATAGCAAGGAAAAGCGTGTCGAGTCGTGCATCGTCAAAGCCCTCCCCAATGTAACGCCCCGTGGCCAGCAGGACTCTTTCTTCACCGTCGGGAATAGAAGTCAGTTGTTCGGCAACGGCGCGACGCTGCTTTGCGCCCAAGCCGCCTTTCAACACCACGATGTGCTTCACCAAGCCGGTCAAGCGGGAGGCAAATTCGTCCACCTGGCTAGTGCGCTCGGTCAGCAGAATGGGCGAGCGTCCAGCCTTGATGGCGCGCAGCAGATCAACGCACATCAGATCGTTGCGTGCCTTGCTGCCAGCCAGCGCGGCATACAACTCGTGCATCTCCGGTTTCTCGGTTGAGGGTGGCAATCGAAAATTTGTCGGTCGCGGAATAACAAAATGTTTGAATGGTCGCGCCAGCGCCTGCTCCTTCGCATTCACGCGGTGACGAATCGGCCCGCACTGCATGACAATGATCGGGTGATGCCCGTCTTTGCGCTGAGGCGTGGCGGTCAGGCCGGTGATGTAATGCGCTTTCACCTGCCGGAGAACTTGCTCAAAGCTCACGGCTGAAATGTGGTGGCACTCGTCCACAATGACGTGGCCGTAGTTGGCAACCACATCATCCACGACTTGCTTGCGATTGAGACTTTGAATGACCGCCACATCAATGATCCCGTTTTGACGGCGACGGCCACCGCCAATTTGCCCGATGCTCTTGATGGGCAGATTCAGGAATGTCGCGAGCCGCTCGCGACATTGATCCAGAAGTTGGCGGCGATGGACGAGCACCAAGGTGTTCACCTTCCGCGCGGCAATCAGCCAGGCGGCCACGACCGTTTTTCCGAAGGCGGTCGTCGCGGACAGGATGCCGTCATCGTGGGCAAGCATGGCGTTGGCTGCGGCTTGCTGGTCGGGGCGAAGCTGGCCGTGAAACATCACGTCAATCGGCTGACCGGCGAATCGTTGGTCGTCGAGTTCCACGGCAATCTTATGTGATTCGAGTAGCGCTGTGATTTCGCGAAGACAGCCACGAGGCAAAGCGACATGCTTGGGAAATTCCTCCGCGCAACGAATGATGCGCGGTTTGCCGAATGTGGAAAGTCGCATCGCCTGCGCGCGATAGAATTCCAGGTTTTGAAATGCGGCGAGCCGGTGCAGACGATTCAACATCGCGGACGGCAATCCTTCCGTTTCTACAAAGATCAAGTTGCCCCGGACTACGCGCACCTTTTTCGGCAATGGGCCGACGACGGCTTCGTCTTTTCTTCTCCGCGAGGGCGGCAGCGTCCACGGGTCTTCCGTCTGTTCATCGTCCGTGACGCTACGCCGAACACCGATAAGGTCTCCGCTGCGTTCGCCCTGGCGCACGACGTTTTCGACTTCGCTAAATGCCATTCGCCGGACGCAGGACAACAGCGCCCACTGGTCGGGGTATGGATTAAAATCTGCATCGAGAAATACGCTGTTGCCGTGGCCGCGCGGCATATGCTGCAACGGCAGCGCGATGAGATTGCCAAAGCCGCCTTTTGGCATCGTGTCCTGGCTCGGAAAGAAGCGGTCGTAGGAATCGAGACCAAGTTGATGCCGCTGCTCCATTGTCCGGGTGAGAATGGCCGCGCCGAGTTTTCGGGCGAAGCTGGCTGGCAGTGGGGCTTCAAAGAAAATCCAGATGTGACCACCGCGCCCAGAACGTGATCTTTCGAGAACGACGGGCACTTTCCACTCGGCGCAGGTGCGGAGAAACGCCCGCACATCATCCTGCCAGGTCGCCTTGTCGAAATCGGCAGCGAGAAACCAGCACCTCTCGTCAGTGAGCAGTGGATAGATTCCTGCCGTCAGTTTACCAGTCAGATGGTCGTGAACGACCCGGTCGGTCAACGGAAAGTATTCCTTGGGTTCTTTGGAGTTTTTTTGCGAGTGAATTCCCCAAATCCGCCGGTAAGCGGGCGAATAGCCGGTCTTGCCATTATGTCCTTCCCAGCGCACCGCGTAAACATCATCACGCCCGCGAAACAGGTCACGAAACAGTTGCACCTTTTCTTCCGGGTCGGACTTCGAGTTGATAGTCGAAGTGTTGTTTGCGGAAGATGGTGAAACTGGTTGAACTGATTTCTTTTCGTGAGAAAGCCCCAAATGCTCCCGCAATTGCCGGTTTTCCTCCTGCAATCGGGCGCAGTCTGCCAAAGCTTCGGCAAGTTTCTGCTCAATGGGTGTTGAAGCGTTCACCACCAGCATAATGGCGAAATGTGAGTTGCAACGCGACGCTAAACGCATCTCAGTCTGATTCTGATCGGGCTATTCGCGTTCGCAAAACCGCAGCGTGCCTTGCGCCTGCAATTGTATGGCTCGCTTCCGCCGTCAAGGTTGAACGCCCCTTTGCCCCGCGTCTCCACCTTGACTGCGCTCGCTTCGCCGGGAGGGATGGCGCTTAGGAAGGCACGCTGGGAGTGTGCATGTTCGGTTTCTGAAATCATTGGTGCTCAGCAAACGGAGACCGCATTTTCGTGTGAACACGTTTGGCCTGTTCAGGAAAATGGCAACGTTCACGGTACCGTGAACACTATTAACCCGTCAGCCCGCTGAACAAAATAGGCGACAGTAGATAATCTGGTTTTCTCAGCGACGGTTTCGACCTATTCTCGGCTTGCGATGCACTTGCCGATCAACATTGATGACGTTCTGCACGGACAAACCGTGGAGTGGGAGCGTTTGGAATTTAAGCAGGGCTGGAACCCGGAAGCCGTCCTGCACACGATGTGCGCCTTCGCCAATGATTTTCATAACCTGGGCGGCGGCTATATTCTCATCGGCGTGGCGGAAAATCAGGGGCAACCAGTGTTGCCCCCGGCGGGATTGCTCGCCAGCAAACTGGACGCCATTCAAAAGGAGATTCTGGAGATAGGGCATCGGATGCAGCCCCACTACCATCCGGTGATTGCGCCGTATGTCGTGCAGCAAAAGCACGTTCTCGTGCTTTGGTGCCCAGGCGGTCAGTCCCGGCCATACAAGGCCCCAGTGTCACTGGCCAAAGGGAACCGCGAGTTTGCATACTACATTCGCAAAGGCTCGGCAACCGTCAGGGCCAGGCATCAAGAAGAAGTCGAATTGGTCAGCCTGGCCGCTACCGTTCCTTTCGACGACCGCATCCATCACAGCGCCTCTTTGAACGACCTCAAGCTTTCGCTGATGCAGAACTTTCTGCGCGAAGTGGGCAGCGACCTGTTGGCCGATTCCAGCACGATGGATTTTGCGCAGTTGTGCCGCCAGATGCGAATTGCCGACGGCCCCGCCGAGGCGATGCACCCGTTGAATGTCGGCCTGATGTTTTTCAACCCGGCACCGCAGAAATTCCCCCCCCCAAACGCAGATTGATGTGGTGCAATTCCCCGAAGGACCGGGCGGCGACGCTTTCACGGAGAAGATATTCGCCGGCCCATTAGACGTGATCCTCAAAGACGCGCTAACGTTTCTGAAAAACGCTGTGATTGAGGAACGTGTG
>DATMLG010000358.1:0-7808 GCA_035570675.1 Verrucomicrobiia bacterium
GGTCTTCATCTATCTGGCCCAGGCGCAACCGGAAAATCTGTCGGTGGTCGCCGCTTGCGTGGCCGTGGAGCAGTTCGGGTATGGGTTTGGGTTTGCGGCCTACATGCTCTACATGATTTACATTGCGCGGGGGCGGCAGCAGACCGCGCATTATGCGCTCTGCACGGGCTTCATGGCGTTGGGTCTCATGCTGCCCGGCATGTGGAGCGGCTGGCTGGCCGATACCATCGGCTATCAACATTTCTTTCTCTGGGTGCTGCTCGCGACAATTCCCGGCTTTGCCGTGACGGCGCTTATTCCGCTGGACGCGGAATTTGGGAAGAACAAGGGGTGATGCCGCAACGCCCATTTTTAACGCGCTGCCTCAGGAGGGGCGCAAGTTATCTGGTCTGCCATTTGAATTGAAACGGCTCGGCATTGGTCGAAATGATTTGCATCACATAATCACCCCCGGCTGCATTTTGGATGCCTGCTCCAAAACCAACTCGCTGACCGGAACGGTCCGCCATCGGGCCGCCCACATTCAAGACCCTGCCGCCGGCCTTCGGGGACAACTCCGCCTTTTCGATGCTGTTTCCGAGGGCGATGACGACCAGCATGCGAACCGGATACTTGGCTTCAAATTTCGCCGAGCAGGTCGTGAGAAATTTTCCACCATCAACGTTCGTCTGGGAATCCACCTGAATGCGCAAGCTTGCCTGGAACACTTCTCCTGTGCTGTTGGTGATGGTCAAATAATCTGCCGGCGCCCCCGCGCTTGCAACCGTGTTTGTATCGGCCCTGGCCGGGCTGCCGCCACCGGCTCCCAGAAATAAAATTGCCGCCACAATCACCAGGCAGTTTGCCACGGCAAACCAGCCGCCCCGTTTTGCGCTTCCATCTTGCTTTTTGCGTTCAATGTTTTCAGTGGATGACATGGTTCTAAGAATTATCCTTTTTGACGAACAACGCCAGTGACGCCGTGTACCCGTGGAGGAAATTGAGCTGGCCGACCGGGCCGATTTCGCCATTGCAGAAAAACCCCGCCAATCCCAGCGGGCCCAGTTGTTCCTGGATCATTTGCGCATCATGGTTCGGCGAGCCAAAAAGGCCCTGGCCGCGTCCGTTGCAACTGCAGAGGCAGCCGCCATAAATCACCGCGCCCGCGAGCTGTTTGCGCGTGCTCCCGAGCAGGGCGAGCAGGTCTTCCGTCGCCGCCTGCGCGTCACGGCGATGGAACTGCACCGTCTGGCCGGGCCGCAACACCGCGCCCACCGCGATGTCCCCCGACCTCGGATCCGCGCCGATCAATGCGCGCACGAGAAAATCGCCGCGATGAAAATCCTCGAGATATTCGTTGACCACCAGGCCGATGAACAGATTGCCCCGGGATTTTTTCTGGTCCGACGTGGACATGCTGTTGAAAGTTTCCGCCAGGATTTCATACGCCGGCCGGTTGCCAATCTCGTGAATCAAATTGCCATCCGCACGGGTGAGCGTCCAAGTTTCGCCGATGGGCGTGCAACCCTGCGAAATGACGCCCTGCATTTTCACGCCGCCGCCGATGGAGATGGCCACGCCGCCTTCCTCGAAAACTTCGCCATCGAGATAAACCTGGGTAAGCTGCGCGGCAGGATCGCCGCTGGCCAGGCCGCCGAAGACTGGCAGCGGGGCATACGCTTCGTTCCACGACCGCAGCCAATTTTCGCAATCGAGATGAAACGGATCCGCGAAGACCAGCCAGCCGTTGGTTTGCTCCGCGTTCAAGCCCGTTTCCATCGGCCAGTAGCCCGGGCCGTTGGCCTCGTCCACCTGGCCCTGTTGGAAATGAAAAGCCTTCAACTCCGCGTCCGGAAGCGAGTAAAGGGCGAGCGCGATGCCCGGATTGCTCTCCAGCTCCTCGCCGCCGGCAATCAGGCCGGTGCTCGAACAACCCGCCAGCAGCGGAATGCGCCCGTGCACACGGAGAATTTCCAGCACCTGGCGCGCGTGCGGGAAAAATTGCGGCGACATGAACACCAGCCCCAGCGAAACCTTTGGCGCGGTCAGTCGTGCGCGCAATTGCTCCACCCACCCCTGCAAGGAGGGTTCGTCAAATTCACCGGACCAATGGCCCGCGACCGAATGTTCATTCTGCGCCAACACAGCTCAACGTGGCCACAAAACCGGCCCAATTTCAAGCCGCAATGAAGACCATTTGCTTCCTGCGCACTGCTGTGTGTGTCACCAACCATTCCGCTCCACTGGAAAAAGGTTGAAAATGCGGTCATCTGTCGTAACCTTAGCTTCATGCAATCTGTATTTACAGGGCCGGTATATGTGGTGCGGGACAACATCGACACGGACCAGATCATTCCCGCGCAGTATTTGAATTTGATTCCCACGATCGAGGACGAATACGTGAAGCTCGGCTCCTACGCCATGTGCGGCCTGCCGGAATCCCTGTATCCCGCGCGCTTCGTACGCGATGGCAAACTCGACAGCGAATATCCCATCATCATCGCCGGGCGAAATTTCGGCTGCGGCAGTTCCCGCGAGCACGCGCCCATCGCGCTCGGCTCGTCGAATTGCAAGGTCGTCCTCGCCGAAAGTTTTGCCCGCATTTTCTTCCGCAACAGCGTCGCCACTGGCGAAATTTATCCCTGCGAATGCTCCGACCGCCTTTGCGACATTCTCAAAAACGGCGACGTCGTCACCGTTGACCTGGATGCCTCGACGGTTACAGTGAAACAGACCGGCAAGGTTTATCCGTTCAAACCGCTGGGCGAAGTGCGGCCCGTGGTGGATGCGGGCGGCCTCTTCAATTACGCGCGCAAGACCGGCATGATGCCCGCCAAGGCCTGACCGCCTGGTCCTTGAAACTGCTCCCTCATCCGCGGTTTCTTGAACGCCAGTCCGGGTCTTTCCTGCTGCCCGCTCGCGCAACCCTGCAGTTGGACGCATCACTGTCGGCCGATGTTGCCTCGCCCGTTGCCAAGCGATTGCAGTCTGCCGCCAAGGACGTTGGCGTTCGATTGAGACTCCGCATCTCGCATCGCAACGTCGCCGCTCAGGCAAACATCCGCACCTCAAGAAGCGCCGCCCTGCAAACTCACGCGCAAGCTTATGTCCTCAATATCGGCCGTGACTGGATACGAATCGAGTTTCACGAACCCGGCGGACTTTGGGCGGCCGTGGCAACGTTGCGTCAACTCATCCGCGAATACGGTCGGCGTCTGCCCTGCCTGAAAATTCGCGACTGGCCGGACTTTCCGCGCCGCGGCGTGATGCTGGACATTTCCCGCGGTCGCGTTCCCCGGATGAAAACCTTGCTCGAACTCGTCGAACAACTCGCCGATTTCAAAATCAACGAATTTCAGCTCTACACCGAACACACATTCGCCTACCGAAAATACACACCGGTCTGGCGCGATTGGGGGGCATTAACGGGCACGGAAATTGAAAAACTGGACGCGCATTGCCGCCGGCTGGGCATCGAACTGGTGCCAAACCAGAATTCCTTCGGCCATCTGCGCTGGTGGCTGGAATATCCGCCCTTAAAAAAATTGGCCGAGGTTTCCGCGCCCTGGCCGGACGAGGGCGGCGCTTTTTTGCGTTATCCATCCACGCTGGCGCCGGAACATCCCGGGACGTTGCCGTTTTTGCGCGGCCTTTATAATGAATTGCTCCCGCACTTTCGCAGCGACCGTTTCAACGTTGGCTGTGACGAAACTTGGGACTTGGGCCGCGGCCAGAGCCGCAAGCTCTGCGAAAAAATCGGCAAAGGCCGCGTGTATTTGCGCTTCCTGAAAAAAATCCACCGCGAACTTGCCGCGCGCAAGAAGCGGATGATGTTCTGGGGCGACATCATTCTTCGCCACCCGGAGCTGGTGCCGGAATTGCCACGGGATGTCATTGCTTTGAATTGGGGCTACGAAGCCGGTCATCCCTTCGGGCGCGAAGCAAAAACTTTCGCCGCCGCAAAAATTCCCTTCTACGTCTGCCCCGGCACTTCGACCTGGGCGACCATGATCGGACGCCACGACAACGCCTTTGCCAACCTCCGCGAAGCCGCCAAAGCCGGGCGGCAGCACGGCGCGGAAGGTTTCCTGATCACGGACTGGGGCGACGGCGGCCACCCGCAACCCCTGGCCGTCAGCATGCTTCCCTATCTGTACGGGGCCGCACTGAGTTGGTGCGCGGCGACGGCGGACGAGAAATTGTTGACGCCGGTCACAAACCGCGACGTCTTCCAGGATCCGACCGGCAAAACCGCCCGCGCCGCGCTCGCGTTGGGCTTGGCCCATTGCAAGCTTGGCTTTTTTGTCCCAAATCTTACGCCGTTGGGCGCGGTCATCGCCGCCCCGCCACCGGAGCAGCGTGAGTTGTTTTGCCGCGACGGACTGAAATATTTCGCCAGCATTCCCGCCAAGAAAATCCACGCGGCGATGCGGGAAGTTGAAGTGCAGCGGACGGTTCTGCGGCGGGGACGGCCAGTTTCAATGTCAGGGAAGATGCTCGCGGCAGAGCTGGACATGGCGGCGCGCATGGCGGTTCAATCATGCCAGTTCATGCTTTGGCAGCAGACGGCGGCGGCTGGACGCGCGCAGACCGCGGCCAGAATGGCGAAAACAGCCGTTCGGGAGCTTCGCGAGATTGAACGCGAGTTCGCCCATTACTGGCCCACGCGCAACAAGGGCACCCCTGCGAAATGCGCAATGTTCTTGCGATGGCGCATCGAGGATTATCGGCGCGGACGGCGAAAAGCCGGTTAGTGCTGGCAATTGAACGTGTATTGCATTAAAAGGGTGCTGTGAGTGACAAACTTGCATTGGCCGGTTTGCGGCGGGAATACACGCTCGCGGGTTTGCGGCGTGCCGACCTGGATCCGGACCCGCTGGCGCAGTTTACCAAGTGGTTCCAACAGGCGCTGGCGGCGAATCTGCCCGAGGCCAACGCCATGATGCTTGCGACCTCCGACAAGCTGGGGCATCCCTCCGCCCGCATCATGCTGCTGAAGGCGGCGGACGAACGCGGCTTCATTTTCTTCTCGAACTATGAAAGCCGCAAGGGCCGGGAACTGGAGGCGAACCCGAACGCGGCCCTGCTTTTTTTCTGGCCGGAACTCGAACGCCAGATACGCATCTCAGGGACGGTGAGCAGGATTGAGCGCGAGGAATCGGTGAAATATTTCAACACCCGTCCCAAGGGCAGCCGCCTGGCCGCGCTGGTGTCCAACCAAAGCGAGCCCATTCCCGATCGCGGGCTGCTCGAAAAAAGGATGGCCGCGCTGTTCGCCAAGTATCCCGGCGAGGAAGTGCCAACCCCGCCCGGCTGGGGCGGCTATTGTTTGACGCCTCACCGCCTGGAGTTCTGGCAGGGGCGCCCCAGCCGGTTGCACGACCGGTTCGAGTACTTGAGACTCATGGACAACAGCTGGCAGATCGACCGGCTGGCGCCTTGAACTCTTGTTCCGCTGCTGCAAATTTGTAAAAGAATGATTTTTTTCTGGCCGCAATCCGCAACACCCATATAATCCCGGGGCATGCAAAAAGTCGCGACGGCCTTTCTCCTCATAATTACCTCGGTGCTGGTGTTGTCAGTTGCTCCTGCTCGCGCCCAGACCAATTCGACCCCATCCGACGAAAGTTTCTCCCTGGACGACAACTTTAAGTTCGGTTCGTGGGAGTTCAGCCTGGGCGTCGCCCCGATGTTTTCGCCCCTCGGCGACGACAAGGGCCGTCCCGTGGTCAACTGGGTGGAAGGCTTCGCGCAATTCGGCTGGATGGCCACAGACATTCACGGCAGCGGATTCCTGCGCGGCAACATCGAGGCGGTGGGCGAGGCCTTTGCCGGCGGCATTTACGAGGAAACCGGCAACTACGTCGCGGGCGGATCAATCATGGGCCGCTATAATTTCATTCCCCGCGACTCGCATTTCAGTCCATACGTTCAGGTCGGCGTGGGCGGTGAAATGATGGATATCGACCATCAATACGACGGGCATAACTTCAACTTCAATGTCGTGGCCATGGGCGGCTTGCGCTACTTTATTAAACCGTGCCTCTCGCTCAACGCGGAATTCCGTTATCAGCACCTTTCCAATGCGAACACCGGTGACCGTAACATCGGCATCAACGCCGTCGGCCCGGCGCTGGGTATTTCCTGGTTTTTCTGACCCGCGCCGCTATTTGGGCGGTTCAGTCGCGCTGGTCTCGACTTCTTCCTTTTCCTCGCTGATGACGGGCGCGATGGCCTGAAGCTTGTCGGTCGTGTCGAGATTGATCAATTTCACGCCCTGGGTGTTGCGGCCGGTTTCGCGGATGTCCTTCACCGCCGTGCGGACCATCTGGCCGCCCACGGTGATCAACATCATTTCGTCCGCGTCCTTCACCGTCAAGGCCCCCACCACGCCGCCTGTCTTGTCGGTGACCTTCATCGTGATGCGGCCCTTGCCACCACGGGATTGCTTTCTGGGCCCATCCTCGGCTTGAACGAGATATTCATCGAACGAAGTGCGTTTGCCGATGCCGTTTTCACCAGCAACAAGGAGAGTTGCGTCGGGGATGACGACAGCCAGGGCGACGACTTCGTCGCCTGTTTCCAGGGTGATGCCTTTAACACCACCGGCGGCCCGCCCCATGGAGCGCACGTCTGATTCGGCGAACCGTATGCTCATGCCACTCTTGGTGATTAACACCACATCGTCGCCGGGGTCTTTTACGTCCTCGTTTTCGACAATGCTGCCACGCGTGAGCTTGACGGCGATCAACTTGTCGCCTTGGTCAATTCCGATGGCGATGATGCCGCCCTTGCGGATGTTGGCAAAATCTTCGAGTGCGGTCTTCTTGACCGTGCCGCGCTGGGTTGCAAAAAAAACGCATTGGGACTGCTGCCACGTCAGATCCTCCTTGTTCGGGCCGCTCTTGGCGTTTATGCGGATCAGTGCCGCGATTTTCTCATCCGCACGCAACTCCAGCAGGTTCGCAATGCTGCGGCCCTTCGCGGCGCGGCCCATGTCCGGGATTTCATGCACCCGTTCCACGTAAACCCGCCCGGTGCTGGTGAAAAACATCAGATAATCGTGCGTGCCGGCGGTGAACAGATGCTCGATGAAGTCCTCGGACTCACCTTCAGGCGTGGAACCTTCGCGCGTGGTCATGCCGATGACCCCCTTGCCCCCGCGTCGCTGCGCGCGATAGGAGCTGACGTTCGTGCGTTTGATCAAGCCGCTGTGCGTGATGGTGATGATGACCCCTTCGTTGGCGATCAAATCCTCGATGGCAATTTCACCTTCATCGGGCACCAGTTCCGTCAACCGCGGGGTGGCGTGCTTTTCTTTGATGGCGCGCAGCTCCGTCTTGATGATTTCCATGACGCGGGACTCCTTCGCGAGGATGTCCAGCAGGTCCCTGATCTTCTCCACCAATTGCTGGTACTCCGCCTTGACCTTGTCAATTTCGAGGCCGGTAAGCTGATACAGGCGCAGCTCCAGAATGGCGTCAGCCTGCGCTTCACTGAACACATACCGGCCGCTGGTCAACCGGGCTTCATTACGAATGAGGATGCCGAGCCGTTCGACCTGCGCGCGGGTGAATTCAAACGCGAGCAGCTTGATGCGGGCCTCGTCGCGGTTTGCCGAATTGCGGATGATGCGGATGAACTCATCCATGTTCGACAGCGCAATGAGATAGCCCTCCAGCGTCTCCGCCCGCTCCTCGGCCTTCTTGAGTTCGAATCGCGTGCGGCGCAGCACCACTTCCCGGCGGTGCTCGATGTAACACTGGATGATCGCCTTGAGGTTGAGGGTCTTGGGCCGGCCGTGATCGATCGCGAGGGCGTTGACGGCG
>DATMLG010000359.1:0-5848 GCA_035570675.1 Verrucomicrobiia bacterium
GGGAGGACATTAATTTGCTCACAAATGCGACGACCGCCATCGCCACAGAAAGGGCTTGGGAAATTGCGTGGATGGCCGAGCTTCGGAGGACGCATAAGTTTGGAGGGCAGGATTTAATTGACGATCTATCCAGCCGCTTTAGCTCGGCTAGCGACGACGGTCTGCTTGGTTATCTACGTCAGCATTTGAACAAACTTGGAGGCCGAGCACGCTTTTGGAGGTGGAAAACTTCCTGGTCTTATGATGAAGAGCTGCGCCTTCTCCAATTGGGGGGAGCGGCATCAGACTTGGCGCTCAGCGCCAATGCTACGGGCGCATTTTTGCCCGGATTGGCACAGTTCAATCAACAAGTGAGCAACCTCCGTCAGACCTGTTCAATTGATGAGACCCATTTCCTGATCATCGGGAGCGTTAGCGGAGCCACGTTTCAGTCATACAATACCGACTTGCTTCGACTGGCCGAGACCGAAACTGTTTGCCGCTTGACCGTTACCGCCATTGCGTTGAAACGTTACCACCTCCAACACGGCGATTATCCATGGGCTCTGCATGATCTTGTTCCCGCTTATCTTTCCGCTGTTCCAAATGACTTTCTAGATGGCAGGCCGTTGCGTTACAGACTCAGGCCAGACGGAGATTTTTTGCTCTATTCCGTGGGCGAAGACGGCGAAGATAATGGTGGCAACCCCTCGTCCACCAATTCAGAAATACTTGCCGAGTACGGGCCCCTTTTGGCCGGCCGCGACATTGTCTGGCCGCGTGTCGCTACTCCGGCAGCCCTCGAAGAATATCACCGGCTTTCGCAATCAGCGACCAACTCGCCTGCCAAGTAGCCTGCTCAACTTCGCGTTCTTCGCGAGAACTTCTCATGTCCGCCCCTTGTAACCTTTCACGATTTAACGATTTAACCCTTTCGTTTTCCCCTTCCAGTTCAGATTGAAAACTTGAACCTTGAAACTCTCCCGTCTTCCCGCTACATACCCGCCCGTTGAAAGCAATCACCGCCCGCTTAATCGCCTGGTACTCCGCCCATCTCATCAGCCTGGGTTGCCCGCTCATTCTTCTGATGATGGCGATGGAAAGCACCGTGCTGCCCCTGCCCAGTGAACTCGTCATTCCCCCCGCCGCCCATCTGGCGTATACGCAGGGCATCTGGCCCTTCACCGCAAGCGGCTACGCCGGCATCATCGGCATAATCGTCGCGGGCACGCTTGGTTCGTGGCTCGGCGCGACCATCATGTATTGGGCCGCGCGTGTCGGCGGGCCGCCGTTGTTGCTGCGCTATGGCGGTTACTTCGGCATCACGCCGGAAAAAATCGAGGGCGCCCAGCGCTGGGCCACGCATTACGGCTCGATGGGTATTTTCATCTCGCGCCTGCTGCCGGTCGTCCGGCATCTTATCGGCATTCCCGCCGGCATGGTGCGCATGGATTACCGGCTGTTCTCGCTGTTCACCGTGCTCGGCTCCGGCCTCTGGTGCGCGGTGCTGTGCTGGATCGGCGTCAAGATGGGCCAGGACGAGCAATTGATGAAGGGCGAATACCATCGCATCGCCCTTTGGGTCGCGGGATTTGTGCTGGTGCTCGGCGGCATCTACTACGTGTTCGTCCACCGGCACATGAGAAAAATGCCGAAGTAAGAATGAAGAATGCAGAAACGGCCTGGCACTGAATGAATTCTTCGTTCTGCCTTCCGCCTTCTTCCTTCTTCACTGCCTCACATGCACCAGGGTTTTCACCACCCGGTTGCCCGCCGCCATGGATTTGAACAAATCCGGCAACCCGCTCAAGGGACATTCCCCGTTCACAAAATCATTCGCGCGAACCACTCCCGCCTCAATCAATTCCAGCGCCCGCCGCACCGCCTGCGGCGTGTGATGGAAGCTCGCGAGCAATTTCAGGCTGGAATAATGGATCAACGCCGTGTCCAGCGACACCGTCGTGCCGCTCGCGCAGCCGCCAAAGAAATTCACCGTGCCGCCCTTGCGCACCAGCTTCACCGCCGCCTCCCACACCTCCGGTTTTCCCACCGCCTCGATCACCACGTCAAACTCCGCCTTCGCTTGCCCCTGGATGGCGCCCGCGATGTCCTTTTTCCCCGTCAAATCAATCACCCGTTCCGCGCCCAGTTTGGTCGCCGTGCGCAGCCGTAATTCCCCCCGCCCCGCCACGGTCACAATACAGCCCAGATGCCGCGCCAGCGCCACGAACATCAGCCCGATCGGCCCGGTCCCGATGATCAGCACCCGCTGGCCCGTGCGCAGCTTCGTGTCTTCCACCCCTTGCACCACGCACGCCAGCGGTTCCACCAACGCGGCATCGCGAAACTCCGTTTGCGGTTTCAGCCGCAAAAGATTCTTCTCCACCAGCCGCGCCGGCACCACGATGGATTCCGCATACGCGCCGTTCAGGAACAACAGGTCGTCGCACAGGTTTTCCTGGTGGTTCTGGCAGTGAAAACATTTGCCGCACGGCGCGGAATTCGCCACCACCACGCGGTCACCCACCTTCCAAATCGGATTCCGGCCCTTCGGTTCGTGACTGGCAACCTCCGAAATCACCCCGGCGAATTCGTGCCCGAACACCGCCGGCGGCACAATCATCCGCGCATGATAACCCCGGTTGAAGACCTTCAAGTCCGTCCCGCACGTCAACGCGGCTTCAATGCGGATGCGCACCTCGCCCGCCTTCAGTTTCAGCGGAGACATCTCTTCCACCCGAATTTGCTCCTTTCCGTACAGAACCGCAGCTTTCACAGCCGAAACTTATGACACCAGATTCCACCCCGGACAATATAAATATGTTTTTTACGCGATGAGACCAGTCAGAAGCCGTTAATTCGCAACATATTTTAAACCGCTAACGTTACCGGCCAAAATTTCCGGTTGCGCATGTTTTGATGAGGCGTACGTTATTTGTGTTGTTATAAACTGAAAGATAAATGGCGATTGGGGATCGCCGTGGAAAGGATGAAAATGAAGAGGAGAATTATACTGCTGATGGTTCTGATGGGGTTGGTGGCGGGTGGAACGGGCTGTATTGTGCCGGTGCCTGACCATGGAGGCGGTGACCACTGGCATCACTGGGATCATGACCATCCTGACTGGCACTGATCGGGGATGTTAACAGTCGGTTAGCTGCCGGGGAGAATGCGGGGTGCCGGTGCCTTGACGAAGGTCGTCTCCCGTAAATACACCGGCTCCAGCTTCTCCCCGGCCACAAAATCCGCTCGCCCGGTCGCAAGCAATGCAACCGTCGTCGCGCCGGGGCACAGCGTCCGCGCACCCGCGAACAATTTCTCCGCATCCGGGCCGACCACAATTTCCCCGGCTTTCAAAAGTACCGCGACTTCTTCAAACGACGCCAGCTTGAGCGGCGCGATTTCCTGGCGTTTGTCCGGGCCAATTTCGTATCGCGCCAAATAAAATTCGTTCCGTTGCGCGTCAATCGCAATGTTCACCGCGCCGAACCAGCCCCGTTCCTGCGCCTGCATGGCCAGACATTCCACGCTGGCGATGCCGAGCAATTTTACCGGCAGCGCCAGTTGCCAGCCCTGCGCCACGGCGATTGACGCGCGAATTCCCGTGTACGATCCCGGCCCCAGCCCGACGGCCAGGCATTCGATTTGTTCGCGCTCCAGCCGCGCCTCCGCCAGCGCGCGTCTAATCAATTCCAGCGCATGCACGTCGCGGCCGCCCGTTTCCATCGCCGTGACACACAGCCCGCCCTCCGCCAGGATGGCCACGCTCCGTTCGCAGGACGAAAATTCAAGCGCCAAAATCTTCATACATGATGCGGCGCTCCGTTTCGTTGATGGTTTCGATTTGCACCCGGCGAAAATACGCGGGGAAGCCCCGGCCTCCGGACTTCGTTTCTTTGAGTGGAAAAAATCTTTCGGCCCATTCAATCACCGA
Source organism: Verrucomicrobiia bacterium (assembly GCA_035570675.1). Taxonomy (GTDB): domain Bacteria; phylum Verrucomicrobiota; class Verrucomicrobiia; order Limisphaerales; family Pedosphaeraceae; genus DATMLG01. The sequence goes on from DATMLG010000359.1 coordinate 3,914, forward strand.
CACTCCTGTCGGTTGAAAATATTCCTCCAACCCGGCGCTCGCGACTTCTTCCGCCGTTTGCAGCCGGTATAAATCCACGTGAAACATCGGCAACCGTCCGCCGGCGTATTCGTTCACCAGCGTGAAGGTCGGCGAATGCACGCGCCCGGTGATGCCCAGCCCGCGCGCGATGCCCTTGGCCAGTTGCGTCTTGCCCGCGCCCAAATCCCCCGTCAGGCCGATGACCAGTCCCGCGGACGCCGCGCGCCCCCAGGCTTCGCCCAGCGCCAGTGTTTCCTCCGGGCTATGCGAAATGTGTGTAACCATGCGCCTCCAATGGCCGGACCCCATTCTTGTCCCGAATCGTCAACCCCTCGCGCTCGGTGATCTTCCCGATGCAACTCAGTTTCACGCCGGGAAATTGCAACTTCCACGCGTCCAGCAGGGGAACCGCATCCTTTGCCGCCACGGTGAACAGCAGTTCAAAATCCTCGCCGTCCGTCAGCGCCGCGAGCAACGGTGGTTTCGCCGCGCCTTCAGCTTTGGCCGCCAGCTTCGCACTCCGGCTGATGGGGATGGCAGGCGTCATCAATTCCGCACCCACGCGGCTGGCCTTCAGCACATGCCGCAAATCCCCGGCCAGCCCGTCGCTCAGGTCAATCATTGCGTGCAGCGAAAAATGTTCCGCCAGCCAGCGCGCCTCCGCCAGACGTGGTTCAAACTCCAGATGCCGGCCCGCCAGTGAACCGCCAAGTTCGCCCGTCACGAAAATCGCATCGCCCGCCAGCGCGCCGGACCGCAGCACACACTTCCCCCGCAGCGCCGTGCCCACCAACGCCACCGAAATCATCATCCGCTCCGGACTCACGGTCGTTTCACCGCCCACGATGGCCACTTCATACCGCCGCGCCAACGCGCCCATGCCGGCATAAATTTTCTCGATGCGCGCGGCGTCAAACTCACGCGGCAGCGCCAGCGTGATGAGCGCGGCCACCGGCGTGCCGGCCATCGCCGCGATGTCGCTCAGGCAGCGGGCGAGCGCCTTGTGCCCGATTTTTTCCGGCGGAGTTTCCGCCGTGAAATGCACGCCCTCCACCACGGCATCCGTCTTGAACAGCACCAGACCCTCCGGCAGACCCAGGTCCAGCACCGCGCAATCGTCGCCCGCGCCCGTCACCACCGACTTGTTGGCCGGCAGTGAACGCGTGAGACGGCTGATCAATTCAAATTCGTTCATGATTCTTTAACCAACCTCGCGATCATTTGTGAAATGGATGCGGCGCGTCCTGGTTCAAATAAAACACCACAATGTTGACGGCATTGAAAAGACCATGCGCGGCGATGGGTGCCAGCAAATTGTTGGTCGCTTCATATAACAGCGCCAGCGCCAAACCCAGTGCCAGCAGAGGCAGGAAGATTGGCAGATTCACATGAATCGCCGCAAACAACACCGCCGTTCCCCACAGCGCCGAGCGCGGAAAGCCGAATTGTTTGATCGCCGGATACAGAATGCCGCGGAACAAAATTTCCTCGGCCACCGGCGCGATGAATATCGAAAACACCACAAAATACACGCGACAATCCAGGGTGTCGGCCTTTTGCATCGTTTGCACCGCTTCCTGCACCGGCACATCGCGGTGCATCGCGTTCAAAATTCCCCCCGATAATAGTTGCAGCATCCAGCCGACCGGCAGAAAAACCACCCCCGCGAGCGCCCCCAAAACCATGGCGCGTCCCGTGCCGCCCCGGGTAAACCCGAATGCCTCACCCCAACTGATGTGAAACCACCATAACGCCACGGCGGTCGCCAGCAAAATTGAACCGTGCAGGCTCATGGTGATGAGCACCAGATACAGCAGCGAATTTTCATCGAGCTTTTCGTGGCCGCTGTAATGTTGTGCCGCCCCTCCCGCCAGCGAGACCCAGCCAAAGCACACCACGATGCCCAGCAACAGC
>DATMLG010000360.1:0-17903 GCA_035570675.1 Verrucomicrobiia bacterium
ACTTGGTGGCAATGGTCGGTGGAAACGAAGCCATCAATCCTTTTATGGTGACTGAGGTATATATCAAAGAGGACGGCAAATGGAAAATGGGTTCACTCACATTCTCACATCTGATGAGACCAGTTAAATTGAATCACGACAATATTCAGCCGCAGCAGCAACACTAGCACCAATCTGCACGTAATGAGCCAACTTTAACCTTTTAAATCCGGTTTGACCCTATTCCCGCACACTCAAACGCACAGCGGATACCCAAGAAAATAGTTCATCCCCCGGTCAGCTAGTTTCTTTAGCTTGTTACTTTCCCAAAAACTTCATCACATTCCGCCGCGCAAAGGCCATCACCGACCCCTGCGGATTCACCCCCGGCGCGGTGCAAAGCAAACTGGCGTCGGCGACATGGGCTCGCCATTGAAGTTCCGATCGACGAGGCGCCCGCGCAACGCTTGGGCACAACCGCGGTGCCGTCTGCCCCGTCCAATTGATATTCGTGCGCTGCCCCACACATCACGATGATATTAGCGGAAAGTAACGCGCTTACTTGGCGAAGCTGGCGCGGTCGTCCGCCTCCAGCCACTCGAAGACCGAAGTTTTGGCAGGGTCAAGGCCTAGTTTCCGACATGCGCCGTCGAAGTATTCGCCTTTCTCGGGATGGCCGTGCATCGTCGCCTTTTCCACGCTGTCCGACCAGGTTTTGATTTCCGTCGCCGTCTTCTTCGTGCCGTGCGCATCCAGGTACCTGGCAATTTCCTCGTCTGTGGCACCGGCCTCGAGCTTTTTGCGCACTTCTGCGTATTCGACGCCCTTCCAGTCCAGCAGCATGTGATCGAGCGGGCAATTAGTGTGGTACTCGCCTATCGTGCCAGCAATGTCGGCACGCGCCTTGTCGGCCATCCGTGAGAGGATGGCGTAGCCACCTATGCGTTGCCGGGGGCTGATGGGGGCTTGTTTGGTGAGGTCTTTAGTGTTGTTGCTCATATAATCGGGGATTTCCCATTTGGTTTCTGGCCCACGACCAGCACGGGCCTATTTTACGATGCTGCTCAATTTCGTCCTGCTTTATAGATTTGCAAGTCCATTTTCCAGTCTGTTCTCGGTCTTTCCTCCCGCCAAGAGGGTGTTTCGATGCTTTTTTTGGCCCCTCACTATTGATACTTATCCGATATCAACTTAGCGCCCTTCCAAAAACTTCATCACATTCCTCCGCGCAAACGCCATCACCGAACCCTGCGGATTCACCCCCGGCGCGGTGCAAAGCAAACTCGCATCCGCAATATGCAGATTTTTAAACCCATGCACCCGCCCGTAAGAGTCCGCGGCGCATTTGCTCTTGTCCTCGCCCATCGAACATGACGAAAATAAATGGATCGTCATCAGACTCGCCAGCCCCGACGGCAACACCTCCGGCAACTTGGAAAGATCATCGCGTTTCAACAACTGCGGCCCGCGTGTGATGCCCGGATATAGCTCCGTCGCCCCGCCCGCGACCAACGCCTCGCATAATTTCTTCAGCCCCTCCGCCAAATCGCGCCGGTCGTTGGGCGTCAGCCCATGCCGCACCAGTGGGTCCCGGTAGTGCGGCAGCGACCGCACCGTTCCCCTGCCCTCGCCCGTGATCATCGCGTAATACGTCGCCAGGTTCGTCCACGTATCGGAAACTTTCCGCGCCTCCTCGGGATGTTCCAGCAAAGCCAGCGCCAGGTATGGCGGCGTGCTGATCGAACAGCCGAAGCTGAACCGCGGCGCAAATTCCTTCACCTGATGCACCGGCACGCCCATCTGCGCCGAGTTCACCGTCTCCGCAAATTTTGCCACCACCTTGATCGTCGGATGCAGCCGCAACGAATTACCAATGTTCTGCGTGATGCCGCTGCGCCGCAGCAATGCCGGCGTCTGCACCGCCCCGCCGCAAATGAACAGGGTTTCCGCGCTGATACGTATCGCGCCCTTCGTCGCGTGTGACGCCTCCAGCTTCCATTTCCCGCCCTCTTGCGAAATTCTTACCACCCGCGTCCGCGGCAGCAGTCGCCCGCCGGCCTTGAAGAACCGCGGAATAAACGTCTCTGTCATCGACTGCCTCTTTCCGCTCGCCGCGTCTGTGGTGCCTTCCGAGTAACGAAACCACCTTGGCACTTCCAATGATTTCCACCCCATCCGCGTCGCGCCATCGTGCAATCTCAACGAAGCCGCCGGCGCCGGCCCGGGCAGATTCGACACCGACACATCCCGCTCGCATGCCTCAAAATGCGCCCGCATTTCCTCCTCACCCGCTCCATCCACCTGAAATTCCTTCCGCCATGTCTCCAGCACCTCCGGCGGCGTGCGATGATACAGTCCGCTGTTGATTTCGCTGCCGCCGCCCACGCACCGGCCTTCCACATAGGAAATTTTGTTCGCGCCCAGCGCCACCGTCTGACCGCCGTTGCGATATTTCTGCACCATCTCATCCCGCGAAAATGGCGCGCACGATGCCAGCGAAAGATAATCTCCCTCCTCAATCAGCAGCACATTGCGCCCCGCTTCCGCCAGCAACGCCGCCGTGATCGCCCCGCCCGGCCCCGATCCCACCACTACAATCTCATAACTCAATTCGCGCTGCGGCTCGGTGAAGACCCGGCTCTGGAAGGATTCAGTCGGCGTCGCCGGATTTGTCGCTCCCGTGTCCGTCATCCCCCGGCTATAAAGTTCCAGTATCCCCAGACTCTCAAAATATCGCACGAGATCCCTGCGAAACGCGCTGCCAGAATTCCTCCACGCCGCGATTTGCTTTGCGCGTGCCGCGGGAGGATGCGTATGAAATCGGTGGCCCGCCAAATCAAAACCCAGCGTCAGCGCCGCAAACGGCGTCCGCAAATAATCCGGCATCCGCCCGTGCTGTTCCAATATGAACCGCGTGAGATCATTGTAGGGCGGCTGAAGCTCCGCGTGCGCCGGGTTGGCATGAGGTTCGGCCAGCGAATACGCCAGCGCGGATGCCGTGTCATGCAGCCATGCGTTGAGCCGTTCCTTCATTCGGCGTTGCTAGAACCGCCCTGTCGCCAGCCAGAGCACCACCAGCGCGAGCGCCCCGACCACATAACTCACCCGGTCCTTCAACGCGAACACCACCGGGTCGTCGTGCATCTGGCCGCGATGCGCGATCAACCACGCCCGGCTCACCCAGAACAGCAACAGCGGACATATCAACAGCAGCAGCATTGGATACTGGTAAAGCTGCTGCATGTTCTGTTCCGGGCTTCGCACGTAAAGCGCCATCACCAGCACCGCCAGGAATCCGCTGCCGATTCCCAGCATCGCCACCAGTTCCAGGTCGCCCGCCACATAACCGCGCCCCGCCGTTCCCTGTTTGTTCAAGTGCCGCACGCCCGCCAGTTCGGTGTAACGCTTCAGCAACGCCAGGCTCAGGAAAATGAACATCGAAAATGCCAGCAGCCAGAACGAATATTCTATCTTCGTCGCTTCATGTCCCGCAATCAGCCGGATCGTGTAAAGCCCCGCCAGCACGAATACATCCAGCAAAACAATCCGCTTCAACTTCCATGAATAACTCGTTGTCAGCAAAACATACGCCGTCAACACGGCCGCAAAACTCCACGGTAAAAAAGCCGCCGTGATTGCCCCAAGTCCAAACAACGCCGGAATCATGCATAAGCCCGCCGATAGCGGCAAATCGCCGGAAGCCAGCGGCCGCATTTTCTTCGTCTCATGCTGCCGGTCCGCCTCCAGGTCCAGCACATCGTTCAGCACATAAACCCCCGATGCGCACAGGCTGAACGCAATGAACGCCAGCACCGCTTTCACCACCAGCGCCGATTCCACGAACCGGTGCGAGGTCACGAGCGGCACAAATATGATCAGGTTTTTTACCCACTGATGCGGCCGCAGTTCCCGCACTACTGCACCCAACCCGCCCTCGCGTGGATTGAAGACCCGGCTCACTTCCGCCAGCTTCCCCGCCTGCCGCGTCACCCCGCCGCCCGCGTTGACTACAATCGCCTGGCGCGCTTCGCTCCAGACCGCAAAATCCACGCTCGAATTGCCCGCGTAATCAAAACCGCCCTTTCCAAACATTTCGCTCAGCAGCCGGCCCTTGTTTGCGCCCCTCATGTTGGTCGTGCCATTGCTTGCTACCACTTCACGGAACAGGCCCACGTGTTTCGCGATCCGTTGCGCCGGGCCGTCATCCGACGCCGTCGCCAGGATGAGCGCCCGCCCCTTGCCGCGTTCGGCCCGCAGAAAATCTATGAACTCGTGGTGATACGGCAGATGGGTTGGGTCCACGTCCGTTCGCGCCGCAATCTGGCGCTTTAAATGCGCGCGCCCCCGCAACAGCCAGAACGGCAGCATTATCAGATCGTAGGGGCGCCGCTTGAGCAACTGCGCCACGGATTCCCACAGCATGTCCGTCCGCACCAGCGTACCGTCCAGGTCCACGCAGAGCGGGACGGCGTCATCCTTTGCTTTGGCGGCCGTGGAAAACATCGAAATCCCGGTCTCTCGACCGGCTGTTCACCTTACCCGGAACGTTCCTAATTGACAAGCCTTTACGAATGCCAAATCATGTCAATTACGCAAACAGATTTCTTCCGGAGATTGCAACCCGAGAACAGTACATTAGAACTCATATAACGAACAACAGATACACGTGGCGACTGCAACCAGGCCGAACCTATACCCAAAACGCGCAGCTCGGCTCTCCCTCCCCTGGGGGAGAGGGATGGGGTGAGGGCGTGTGATCTCTGACCCAATGTCTTCACTCTTTGCCAAATGCCGAAACGCCCCGTGGCTCGTTTTCGCGTTGGTGTTCGCGTGGAAGATTGCATTGTTCGCACTCTCGGCCCAGCCGGTGCCCTCCAACGACGCCTATTTCTACGACGGCGCCGTCGTCAATCAATTGCTACACGGTGGCTACTTTAACCCGAGCATCGCCCGTGTGCTTCCCATCTCCGGCACGGAAGTATTTAGCGCCTACCCGCCGCTTTACCAGGCCACGCTGTGGATGTGGATGTCTGTGTTCGGAACTTCCGCGCTCTCGGCGATGTCGCTGCACCTTGTCCTCTTTGGCGGCTATGCGCTCGTCGTGTACCTCATCCTGAAGCGCATCCAGTCGCCAGTCTGGTGCTTTCACATGGCCGGATGCTATTTACTGCTGCTGACGTTCCATGACCGGCCCGACAGCCTGGCGCATTTGCTCGGGATGCTCGCCATTTATGCGTGGATTTGTTCGCGCCGCATTTTCAACGACGGCACAGCGCCTGCTCATGCAACTACCTGTCTTTGGGCGATGGCCCTGTTCACCATCCTCGCCCTCTGCACGAGCCTCCAGATCGGCGCCATTTATCTGCTGTGGATTTGGTTGGGCATGCTCGTCACCACCGTGGCCGGCAAGGAGAAATTTCCCGCCCTGCCCATGCTCACAACCGTGGTGGTGCCCGCCGTCCTCCTATTTGCTGTCAAACTTGGCTGCCCGCATTTGTGGGCCGGCTTTCTCGAGCATGCCCGACAAACTCCCTCCCTGACCGGCTGGCGTCTCCCGGCCATCGGGGATGTGCTGAAAGTGCTGAGGACAACGCCCGGCATCTGCCTTGTCGCCATCTTCCTGCCCTGGTCGTGGTTCCAGCAACACAACGACATCGAGCACGTCAAATATGCGCGTCATGAATTCGTGCTCGTGCCTGCCCTGCTCGCCGCCGTGGCCGTCGTGGTCGCGTGTTTGTTTATCCTCACCCCCAACACCGTCGCCATCGCCAATTACCTCCAGCCCGTCATCGTCGCCTCTTATCTCGCCTTTTGCGCGACCATCCTTCCCCACCCGCGAAACCGCCGTCTCCAGGTCGCTTGTTTGTCGCTCGCCGTCATGATCGGCTCCGCGCGCGCCATTGGCATGAGCACCTGGGGCCTGGCTTGCGCGACGGATGTAAGTTATTCCTCCGCGACGCATCGTATTGAAGCCGAACTTGCGGCCCTGCCGCCCGGCTCCACGGTCGTCATTTCCTCGCCCTTTCTGTATGGCGCGGCGAAATACAAAGAACTCTCGCTGGTTCATTCCGACTGGATGGGCAAGGCCTGGCAAATTCCACCGCTCACTGATTTGCAGGCCTTGGAGGCATTGCGACCCCGCAAAATGATCCTGTCCCAGTTCGATTTTTATCGCCGCCACGAACCTGTCCTCGAGCAACTTCAAAAGGAACCCGGCCTTTGCGAAGTTTCCATCACCAACACCGCCCGCATCCCGGCGCCTGATTCCTATCCGCCGTTGCGCCGCGTGGTGCAGCACGTTTCCTGGGCGCCCATCATCGTGGATCTGGACTGGCACGGGCCGCCTTAAGCAGGCCGGCATGCGCCTCGATGTTACCGGCGGGCGAACTTGTATTCGAATATCCAGGCCAGCAGCAGCACGAATGCCGCCACGCCGAAAACCCAGCCCAGCACCCCGATTAGGAATAAAATTGTTTGCATGGTCGGATGAATGGGTTAATTGATTATCAGCCGGTAAAAACGTTGCGAAAAGGAGCCGGCTTGCGGGTCCTGGTAGGACACCCAGGCGTTTGAGGCGGACATGCTGGTCTGCCAGATCGTTGCCCACGTTTGCAGGTTCGTCGAAGCTTGGACCGAATACGAGTGTCCCACCGCCACCGGAAAACTGAGGCTCGCCGGGCTGCCCGATTTGGTGGCGGCATTGAAATGGATGCATCCCGGGACGATGAAGGACAACTCGCTCGAAGGTGTTCCGAGCATTCTCGCCGCGTTGTAACCCACCACCTTGAAATAATTCGTCCGTCCCTCGTTCAATCCAGTCAGGGTAATTGCCGTATTGGTGCCCGCGTCCATTTGATATGTGTAAATGCCGCTGTTGGTGCCCGAGTAGAAATAATAGCCGGTCGCGCCCGCCGCGGCGTTCCACGCCACCGACACGCTTTGGCTCGCCCGCGACGTCCAGCCAATTACCATGCACGACATCAATGCGCACAGGAATATATTGCGCGTCAAACGAGCCGGCAGGCTTCCCTTGAATTTCCAAATTGTTCTCATGCCCCATTGAAAAGCATATGCCAGCCCAATCCCCCGCTCCCATCTGCCGGGCTGAAGCGTTGATGGGGTCAAAAAATCCCGCCAGAAATCGCCGGTAACCTGTGAGAAACAACCCCATTTTCACCCCCCAGGCGCTCCCGCATTCTGCCCGATCCACCGAAACTCACCATCAGCCACGGAGGCAGGCGGTTGGAGGTCGAATAGAGCGCTTTGCACGATTGCGCTCGCAATTTGCCCTTTTCTCAGACCAACGGAGTCGACGCTTCTTTGAGCCGCGCCGGCGTGATTGCCCGTTTTCTTCGGTCGGAATTACCTGCATCCGTAGGACAAGTCCTGACGCTCCACGCACGTCTTCCTACGCGCGAAGCGAAGTCCCCCTACATCCTTCGGCCTCGCGGTCAGGCGAACCACGCCCGTGCAAGACCCCTAATTGGACAGCTCCGCGCCGCCATAAGACAAAGCTCGCCTGACGGCGCGCGCTCCGACTCCATTCCCCGCCTTTTTGAATTATATGTCTCTCTTAGTCTGCTTTTCCGCGGCACAATTCGCTCGCGAAACACAAATACCGGTTGCCTCAAGCTGCTTGAGGATTATATTCGTTTACATATACCTCTGCGTTGCGACGGACAAAGCGTTTCATTGCATACGCCGGAACCGGTCAAATCCGGCCGCAGAGCGCCTTTTAATTTGGGGATAAGCTCTAAGTTCCCGTGAACAACCCGATACGCCTCCTGATGGTCGAAGATTCGGAACCGGACGCCGTCCTCGTCCTCGAAGAACTGCGGCGTGCCGGTTACACCCCGGATTTCGAGCGGGTCACCACCGCCCGCGCCTTTCTCAAGGCCTTGGATTCGCGCAAATGGGACTTCATTATTGCCGATTACTCCCTGCCCGGATTCGGCGGCATGCCGGCGCTGTCCTTGTTGCGTGAGCGCGGTCTGGATCTGCCTTTCATCATTGTGTCAGGAACCATCGGCGAGGACCAGGCCGTCGCCGCCATGAAATCCGGCGCGCATGATTATCTCTTGAAGGGCAAACTGGCCCGCCTTGCTCCCGCCGTCGAACGGGAATTGCGGGATGCCCGCGTGCGCCGGGAGCGGCAGGAGGCCGAACAGGACCTGCGGACCTCGCGCGAACAGCTTCGCGCCCTGGCTGCCCATCTGCTGTCTGTTCGCGAGGAGGAACGCAAGCTCATCGCGCGCGAAATCCATGACGAACTCGGCCAGTCGCTCACCGGCTTCAAAATGGACCTGGCCTGGATCCGCCACCGCCTCCAGCCCGGCGACGGGGAAATCGACCGCCAGCCGCTTCTGGACAAGATCAACGAAATGGGCACGCTGATCGACGGCTCCGCCAACCTCATTCGCAAACTTTGCACCGAGCTGCGTCCGGGCATTCTCGACGATCTGGGACTGGTTCCCGCGGTTGAATGGCAGGCCCGCGAATTTCAAAAACGGACCGGCATTGAGTGCGCGCTGAAGCTCGAAGTCGCGGAACTGAACCTTGATCCCGAGCGCTCCACCGCGTTGTTTCGCATCTTTCAGGAAATTCTCACCAACGTGGCGCGCCATGCCGCCGCCGATCGCGTCACGGCAGATTTGCGCCGGACGGGCGATGAGCTCATTCTTGAAGTTCGCGACAACGGAAAGGGCATCGAGCCGGCCAGACTTTCAGGAGAAAAATCACTCGGCCTCCTCGGCATGCGCGAACGGGCTTTGCTCTTCGGCGGGCAGGTTTTCATCGAGGGAAAAAAGGGCCGCGGCACCACCGTCACGGTCACCATCCCGATGTTGCCATCGCCCGCCGCTCCCAAAACCACAAAGTCGGCCGGCCCGCGGTCTCCACGCCAGCCCCGAATCGCCCGATGATGCCGCCTGAACACGCCGGACCAGCCGCATCGAAATCCCCGGGCAAAGCCCCGGAACGCATCATTCATTTTTTGATCGTGGACGACCACGCCATCATCCGGCAGGGATTGAAGCAGATTTTGGGTGACGCCTTCAAAAAATCGGTGTTCGGCGAAGCAGCAAACGGAAACGAAGCCCTCAAAAGGCTTCCGGATCAACCGTGGGACGTCGTGCTGCTGGACATCTCCATGCCGGGCGGAAACGGCCTCGATGTCTTGCAGCGCCTGGTCGAAGCCCGCCCGGGCATGGCCGTCCTGGTTCTCAGCATGCACCCGGAGGACCAGTTTGCCGTGCGCGTCCTCAAGGCCGGTGCCGCGGGTTACGTCACCAAAAACACCGCCTCGGAGGAGGTTGTGGGCGCAGTGAAAAGAGTGCTGGCCGGCGGTAAATACATCAGTTCCTCCCTCGCGGAAAGCCTCGCATCGGGTTTGACGCCCGCCTCCGGAAAGTCCCCGCACGAAACGCTTTCCCAGCGCGAGGCTCAGGTTCTGCGCCTTATCGCCACCGGCCGGAGCGCGAAGGAAATCGCCTCCGATCTGGCGCTCAGCGTCAAGACCATCAGCACCTACCGCTCTCGCATCCTTGGAAAAATGAAGTTCAAGACCAATGCCGACATCATCCGCTACGCCATGCAGGAAAAGTTGGTCGATTAGTCGGAGATTTCACTCCTGCGATTCGTCATCTGCGCCCACTTCCCGCTTTCAGACCCGCCAGCGGTCGATGCCGTCATATGGACTTGAAAATCGCCTCTGCTCTCAACAGGATGTCCGCCTTGAATACGGAATTGCCGTCGCAACTCGGTTATCGGATGCCCGCCGAATGGGAACCGCATGCCGCCACCTGGCTCACCTGGCCGCGGCCCGACGGCATCAGTTTTCCCGGCAAGTATGATACCGTGCCGCCCGTTTATGCCGAATTTATCCGCCAGCTCACGCTTGCCGAAGAAGTAAACATCAACGTCTGGGACGCTGCCATGGAATCGTGGGTGCGCGGTTTGCTGGAAAAACTCTACACCCCCCTCGACCGCGTCCGGTTCCATCACTTTCCCGCCTACGAACCCTGGTGCCGCGATCACGGGCCCATTTTTCTCGTCCGCGAAAACGCGGGACACCACGAACGCGCCATCGTGGATTGGGCCTACAACGCCTGGGGCAACAAATATCCGCCCTTCGACCTCGACGACGCCGTGCCCCAGCACGTCGCCAAACTGCGCCGGCTTCCGCTCTTTTCGCCGGGTATCGTCATGGAGGGCGGCTCCATTGAAGTCAACGGCCGCGGCACGCTTCTCACCACCGAGGCCTGCCTGCTGAATCCCAACCGCAATCCCCAGCTTTCCAAAACGAAGATTGAAAAATATCTTCGCGATTACCTCGGCGTTACGAACATCCTTTGGCTTGGCGAGGGTATTGTCGGCGATGACACCGACGGCCACATCGACGATCTCACGCGATTTGTGAACCCCACCACCGTCGTCACCGTCGTGGAAGACGACCCCGCGGACGCGAATTATCAGTTGCTACAGGACAACCTGAAGCGCCTGCGCGGATTTCGTGACCAGGAAGGACAGCCTTTGCGCGTGGTGGAACTCCCCATGCCCGGTGTCGTCGAATACGACGGCCAACGCCTGCCGGTCAGCTACGCGAACTTTTACATCGCCAACCATAGCGTGATCGTTCCCACCTATCGCCAGCCAAATGACGCAAAGGCGCTCGCGATTTTGCAGCGCGAATTTCCCGACCGCCGTGTCGTGGGGATTGACTCCACCGAATTGATCTGGGGCTTGGGCTCGTTTCATTGCATCAGCCAGCAGGAACCGGCCATCTGAAGTAACTTTCGGCCAATACCGGCCTGTTCTGCTCATCGCAAAAACAATACGGGTTTCACCCTATACAGTGGCGGCGGGATTTGTTACATCTTCTGATTATGGCACTGGACGACATTCTGCTCGATACGGAAGAGAAGATGCTCAAGACGGAAGAAGTCGTGCAGCACGAATTTTCCGGCGTGCGCACCGGCAAGGCCTCGCCGTCGCTCGTGGAGAACATTCTGGTGGAAGTTTACGGCTCGCAGATGCGCATCCGCGAACTGGCCGGCATCACCACGCCGGAACCGCGCATGCTCCTGGTCCAGCCCTGGGACGCCGCCACGCTGCACCCCATCGAAAAGGCCATCCAAAAGAGCAACCTGGGCCTCAATCCGTCCGTCGATAAAAAATTCATCCGCATTGTCCTGCCCGACCTCAGCCAGGAACGCCGCATGGAATTCATCAAGGTCGTGAAGAAAATGGCCGAGGACGGCCGCGTGGCCATCCGCCACGTCCGCCGCGATGCGATGGAAGGCATCAAGAAGGACGCCAAGGCCGGCGGCGTCACCGAGGATCAGGAGGAGATGGCCGAAAAGGAAGTGCAAAAGCTGACCGACCAGTACATCGCCAAAATTGACAAACATCTCGAGAACAAGGAAAAGGAAATCCTGACAGTTTAGCGGGGCTGGTTTGTGTCGGGCTCGCTGCTGCCATCCGGCTCCGAGTAACGAATGACCGTTTCCCCCGGCTTGTCATAGAGGAGTATTTCGCGGGCCATCCTCTCCACCGTTCTTGGGTCGTGTTGTACTGCGTCGATGGACTCCCGCAAATTCCTGGCCGTGTCCTCCTCATGCTGGATCAAGGTCGAGAGGTCGTCAATTTTCCTCCGCATACGCTCATTTTGGTTGATCAACGGCACATAGGAACCGGCCACCAGCGCTATGCCCGCGAGGAACCCCAGGAAGATGACCGCCCAGGTGAGCTTGTTCCAGATGCCCAGATCAACTTTCACCTTGGCCAGTTAACCTCCCGTCCTCCTCAAATAAAAGCAATAAGTTCAACCGCGCAGCTTGAACAGCCCGGCGCTCCGCGCGGTCAAACCCTTGAATCTGGCGGATTCCGGGCGGTTATTTGTTGTCATCCGGGCGGTTGCGAGATATGACTTCTCTTTCATGATTAAGGCTTTGTTGCTCATTTTGGCGCCTGCGGGGACTTGGGAGCGCATCGCCCGTTCCCGCCGGAGCATCGGATTTGTGCTCTTCATTTATCTGGCGCCCACCATTGCCCTGAGCCTCCTCATCGAACTGGCCGGCCATAACTACCTCGCAACCAGGTTTGCCGAACAGGGCGCAAAAGTCGTACCCCGGGACCTCGCCTTCAAATACGCCGGTATTCAATTTGGCGTCGGAATGCTCGCGGCCATTGTCATCGCTCCGCTCATCAAACTTTGTTCCGAGACTTTCCACAACCGCACCACCTTCATCCAATGTTTCGCCGTGGCGGGCTACGCTCTGGGCCCGTTCTACCTGCTTCATATTTTCGACGCCATCCCCGTCCTGAGTCCGTGGATTACCTTTGCCGCCGGTATTTTCTTCTCCTTCGGAACCCTGTACCATGCCATCCCCCAGGTGCTCAAGCCCGATCCGCCTCATGCCTTCGGCCTTTTTGTCATGAGCGGTTTCGTGCTGACCATGATCAGCCTCATTGCGCGCATGGTCACCCTTCTGGCCCTGCCCGCGGCGCCGCATTTGACTTAGTTTCGCCCCAGCTTTGCGCACGCCCGTTGCACCACCCAACCGCAACTCTCCAGCGTCCGGCGCGCCTTCGCATCATCAACCCCGCATAATTCCCGCACGATTCGCACCGCCCGGTCCCGTAACTTGGCGTTGCTCGGATTCAAATCTACCATCAAATTCCCCACCACCCGGCCAGTTCGCGCCATCGCCAGCGTCGTCAGCATGTTCAAAATCAGCTTCGTCGCCGTCCCCGCCTTCAGGCGCGTCGACCCCGTCAAAATCTCCGGCCCAACCTGTGGCGCAATCACCAGATTCGGACGCCGATGCCCTTCTATTTTCTTAAATGGATTGAAGCACAACAGCACCGTCTTCGCCCCGCGCCGTCCGGCTTCATCCAGCGCGCCCCACACAAACGGCGTCCTTCCACTTGCAGTAATGCCCACTACGACGTCTCGCGCGTTGACCTTGCGCAACTTGATAGACCCCGCGCCAGCCTCGGCGTCGTCTTCCGCGCCCTCCACCGACCGCACCAACGCCGGCGCGCCGCCTGCCATGATCCCTTGCACCAGTTCCGGCGGCGTGCGAAATGTGGGTGGACATTCGCTGGCGTCCAAAACCCCCAGCCGCCCGCTCGTTCCCGCGCCCACATAAAACAGCCGCCCGCCCCGCTTGAACGCCGCCGCAACCAAACCTACTGCTCGTGCAATTTCCTTCCGACACTCAAGAATAGCCCGCGGAATCTTTGCGTCCTCCGATGCCATCAACTCAATCGCCTTTACCAATGGCATCTTGTCCAAGTTTGCCGAACGTGGATTCTGCTGCTCCGTAGGCGCAAGTTTCACCCAATCAAAGCCTGACGCTCCTGCCGGCTTCGCGAGCGCTTTCGCCGTGAAGGTTTGAGTTGTCCTTAGCGGACGCCGTATTCCCCGCGCAACCGCAACCGCGCCCCAGGCCCCTTCCCGACGCAACGGCGTCACCACCGCGCCCGGCCAAAGTTTCCGCAACCGCGCGCCTAGTTGCGCTGCGAACTTGGGCTGTTTCAGCAACGTCCCGCCCGTCAAAACAAACTCTACCCGCGTTCCCCGCTTCGCCAGCTTGCTCGCGCAGGCAAGGGCTTCCTGGGCCAGACTTTTCCCAGCTTCCGCCAAGATTACCCCCGCCATCCGATCGCCTTTTGCCGCCGCTCGAAAGACCTCCTCCGCCAGCTCTGCCACCTTGTCCTTCGGCGCGCTCTGCGCCCATGGGATTAATTCATTCGGCTCATTGACTCGCAGCCGTCGCAAAATCTGCTTTCCCAATACCGGCCATTTACCCGTTTCATCCGAATGCCGCACTGACGCCCGCAACACGCGCAGTCCAATATCATACCCGCTCCCGCCGTCCCCCAAAACATGCCCCCAACCGCCGACCTTTGCCGTCCTGCCCTTGGCATCGCGCCCAAAACAACACGATCCTGTCCCGCTCAATACCAACACCCTTACACCGTTGCCTCCGCCTTCAGGCTCATCACCCGCCGACAACGCCGTCTCCAAATCATCTGTTGCCTGACAAGGAATTGGTCCCCAAACCCTCCCGGCCACTTCTCGCATCCGTCGCCTGTCCGACTCGGCCCGTGCCCCCGCCATGCCAATTCCCACCGCATCCGGCCTCGGTAGTGCCACCGCAATGCCCTGAAACAACTCCAATAACTGCCCATCATCCAGCAGCCTTACATTCCCCGGCCCCGCCTCCATGCGCCTGACCAATTTTCCCCGCCCATCCGCCATCACCGCGACCGTCCGAGTCCCCCCACCCTCAATCCCGAGGAAAAGTGGCCCCGTCGGTTGTTTGCGTTTGCGTGCCATCGTTCGGATTATTGATGACACGCGACCCTTTTCCAACCCGCAATTTTCCGCGTCTCAATCGGGCTTCGATTCGCTCGGCCCACACGGAAGGGAAAAGTTTGGACCAGCGTGATTTCGTCCGTTGTAACGATGCAACGATTTAACCTTTTAACGATCTCCCCTTCCGCTTCCTCCCGAAGGGTGCAGGCTCCGCCTGCTCACCCGATCATCCTGGTTTCCCCGCGCGAATGGCGTTCGAGCAATTCGATGTCCGCATCCACCATCAGCCGTGTCAGCTCCGCAAATTTTGTTTTCGGCTTCCAGCCCAGCTTCCGTTTCGCCTTGCTGTAATCCCCGATCAACAAATCCACCTCCGCCGGTCGGAAATACCGCGGGTCAATCTTCACGTGCTTCTTCCAGTTCAACCCCGCGTGGTCAAACGCCAGTTGCAGAAACTCCCGCACCGAATGCGTTTCGTTCGTCGCAATCACATAATCATCCGGCTTCGGCTGCTGCAGCATCAGCCACATCGCCTCCACGTATTCCTTCGCGTAACCCCAGTCCCTTTTTGCGTCCAGGTTTCCGAGAAACAGCGTCTTCTGTTTGCCGGCGCGGATGTGCGCCACCGCCCGCGTGATTTTCCGCGTCACGAACGTCTCCCCGCGCCGCGGCGACTCGTGGTTGAACAAAATCCCGTTGCTCGCGTGCAACCCGTACGATTCCCGAAAATTCACCGTCGCCCAGAACGAAAACACCTTCGCGCACCCGTACGGGCTGCGCGGATAAAACGGCGTCTTTTCCGTCTGCGGAATCTCCCGCACCTTGCCGTACATCTCGCTCGACGACGCCTGGTAAAACCGCGGTTTGATGCCCGATTCCCGGATGGCCTCCAGCAGCCGCACCGTGCCCGTCGCCGTGATGTCCGTCGTGTATTCCGGGCTGTCGAAGCTCACCCGCACATGGCTTTGCGCCGCGAGATTGTAAATTTCATCCGGCTGGATCTTCCGCATCAGCCGCGCGAGCCCGCTCGCGTCGCTCAAATCACCGTAATGCAGGAACAGCCGGCTCTTGCCCGCGTGCGGGTCCGTGTAAATCGGCTCCAGCCGCCCCGTGTTGAACGTGCTGGCGCGGCGGATGATGCCGTTCACCTCGTAACCCTTCGAGAGCAGCAATTCCGCCAGATACGACCCGTCCTGTCCGGTGATGCCGGTAATCAACGCTTTTTTCGCCATAATCAGTGTGCCAACAGGTTCCGAGACTTCTCCTCCAATGGCAAGCTCGGAAACCTTAGTCGGGCTAGAATGTTACATCTCGTTTCGAATAAAGTCCGCAAAATCCGTCCGAACAGTAACTTCACTAAGGTCTCGCCTCGAATTGCCATATGCATGGCCGCCTTCACGGGTTTGTCCTCCCTCACTGTCCGAGCGATTGCAGGCCATGTTCGGGCAAATGTTTTGGAACACGTCAAGAAACTTTCCGCTAAATGTGTTCGGGTGAAATGGGTTTGCGTAGCCCTTAAATCTTGAATTTTCAGGGTTTGCGATAACCATTTGTACTATATTTTGTTTGCCTCCGAATAGAAAACGCATTTCCGGCTCCATAAACGGGCTCAGGGAGAGCCCGACGAAGGATATTTTGTCGGCCTCTTGGATCTCACTTTTGGCGCGTTGCCATAGCGCGTGAAATAGCGGATAGAAATGCTTAAATTGCCAGTCGGAACCAACCCGAGACTCAAACTCTGCTTGTTCAAGTAACTTTCCATCATTCGAAATAATCTCCCAAGGGAGCAGTATTGGGGGGTGTTGAGCAGCAAACCTGCTGTCTGAGAGACAGGAAAACCTAGGAACAATTCCAAACCCAAACATGCGATCAGAAATAAGATCGGTCGGTTCGCCCTCTTGTGGTGGCCAATTTATTTTCGTTTCAACCCGAGATGGCAGGATACACGTGCCGTGTAATTTCAGGTGACAAAAACCCGGCGATTGAGTCCACTCCAAATCTGTCGGGTACTGGTACCCACTGATTGCTGCTCGACACATCCGCCTTTCTATCTCAGAGGAAACGGGGGAAACCTGAATGCGGGCCTTGAGCGCCCTCAACAGACGATATTCGAAATAGGGGTCATAGTTAAACGAAATAACAGAAATATCATCGCGGAGAAGATTCTTCCTCAAGAACAAGGCTTGGATAAAGGCACGATAGTCTGATTGGGGCCAATGGCTGATTTCGGGATTATTCAGCGCAAAGACAAACCGCATCAGTTTTTTCAACTTTTGTATTTGATCAAAATTTTGGCCTCCCGCCACCATATTGCTCAATTCGTCCATCGTAGCAAAATCGCCTCGTTTCAAGAGCGAGACGGTTTCTTTAAATGAATTGTAATATTGTCGAACTGTGCTCGCTTGGAGCCATCTGTCTGGTTTTTCCACGCCCTCAGCAATTCCACACGCGACAAATTCCTTAAAAAATGACGCAAAGTCACACATGAGGCTCGTAAGCTTGTTTGCATCTGGATAACCGGAAGTGATTGATGCACCCGCCCCCAAAATGATGACATGTTTTTTAGGCTTTAACATGATCAAGGCGCTTTCGCCGAATCCTTGTTCAACCGTATCTCAAACAATTTGGGCCAAAATTTGCCGGTGATGAACAACCGGTCTCCGGCGGCGTCATAGGCAATCCCGTTCAAAACGTCTGTCGTGGTATCGCGATCCTCCGGCTTGAGCAGCCCGGAGAAATTGATTCTGCCCGTGACTTCGCCCGAGTCCGGATTGATGCGCACGATGTCGTCCGTCTGCCAGATGTTCGCAAAGATTTCGCCCTTGATGTATTCCAGCTCGTTCAGGTTGGCCACCGCCAGACCGTTTTCCTTGACGAAAATCGTCTTCATGACTTTGAAATTGGCCGGGTTGATGAAACGGATTTGGTCCGTGCCGTCGCTCAAAATGAGCTGCTTGCCGTCCGTGGTGAGGCCCCACCCTTCATACGAATAGGGAAATTCGGTCACGAGCTGGAAAGTTTTCAGGTCATAGACGAAGGCCCGCTTGTCCTGCCACGTGAGCTGGTAAAGCTTCCCGTCCAGCGCGGCCAGGCCCTCCGCAAAAAATTGCGGCGGCACATCCAGTTTCTGCAAGACCTTGCCCGTCTCCAACTCCACCTTGCGCAGCGAGGAATGCCCGTTCAGCCCCGTGCTCTCGTACAACGCCCCATCCAAATACAACAGCCCCTGTGTGAATGCCCCGCGGTCGTGCGGGTACGTATGAACAATCTCATAAGGCTTGGAAACCGAAGCCGCCCGGTCGCAGCCCACCTGGATGAGAAAGACGGCAGCCAGCAGCCCAAACTGAATGCGTTTGTTCATGATGTAGAGCAGTCACGAAACCGGCCAGCCAGGCGTATTGCGCTGCGCGAAGGCGTCATACTATAAGTGGCGACGAAGAAAAGCCCGTCCGGAGCCGCTCTTTAAATACCGCTCAAAAGCCCGCGCCCGTACCTCGTCCCGAAACGCCGTTGTCGACCGGATTCTCCATGGACGAAACTTTGAAGTGTGTGGAACCTTGCCGGAATTATGTTCGGACAGACGGCGACCCAAATCATTTGT
>DATMLG010000361.1:0-4166 GCA_035570675.1 Verrucomicrobiia bacterium
TTACCTGCCTTGTCCGGAGGACATTTACGTTTCACCGTCGCAATTCCGCCGCTTTGACCTCCAAACCGGCAACCTCGTCGCCGGCCAGATCCGCCCGCCTAAGGACAAGGAACGCTTCTTCGCCCTGCTCAAGGTCGAAGCCGTGGACACCGAGGACCCGGACAAGGCCAAGGACAAGACTCATTTCGACAACCTGACCCCGCTGTTCCCGAACCGCCGTTTTCTGCTCGAGACCGCGAATGACGAGCTTTCCACCCGCGTGCTCGACCTCGTCTGTCCCATCGGCAAGGGCACGCGCGGATTGATCGTCGCTCCGCCGCGCACCGGCAAGACCGTGCTGATGCAGAAACTTGCCAATGCCATTCTCAAGAACAACCCCGAGGCGTACCTGTTCATCCTCCTGATTGACGAGCGCCCCGAGGAAGTCACCGACATGGAGCGCAGTTGCAAACCGGCCGAGGTCATCAGTTCCACCTTCGATGAACCGCCCGAGCGCCATGTTCAGGTCGCGGAAATGGTCATCGAAAAGGCCAAGCGCATGGTCGAGCACAAGCGCGACGTCGTCATCCTGCTCGATTCCATCACGCGTCTCGCCCGCGCCTACAACACCGTGCAGCCGCATTCCGGTAAAATTCTTTCCGGCGGTGTGGACGCCAACGCCCTGCACAAGCCCAAGCGTTTCTTCGGCGCCGCGCGCAACATCGAGGAAGGCGGTTCGCTCACCATCATTGCGACCGCGCTCGTGGACACTGGTTCGCGCATGGACGAAGTCATCTTCGAAGAATTCAAGGGCACCGGCAACATGGAGGTCCATCTCGACCGCCATCTCGTTGACCGCCGCATATTTCCCTCCATCAACATCGAGCTTTCCGGCACGCGCAAGGAAGAGCTGCTCTACCATCCCGACGAATACAACAAGGTCGTTGTGCTTCGCCGCGCGCTCACTGGCGTGCCGCCCGTCGAGGCGATGGAATTGATGCTCAACAAGCTCAAGAAAACCGGCAGCAACATCGAGTTTCTGCTGGGCATGGGCGTAAGTTAAGAGGGCAGGGGTCAATCTTCCGCGAACCCTCAGCCATTGAGGGAGTGCGTCAGCCGATGGTAAAGCCACGGCCAAAACCAGATGACCCCCTGCGTGCAAACCCAGGCCAGCCGCAGGCACACTCCCAACACGACCACCTGCTTGAGGCGCTCCAGCCATCGCGTCTGTCGAAAAAGTTCGCGCCCGAGCAAATAGGCGCAGGGCCAAAGCGCCAGCCCGGCATGACATATGATTGCATTGATCGCGAATCTCACGTTGCCAACCGGACCGTCCGTGATCGACCGCGACCATGGGATGCGATCCCAGATTGGATTGGTGACGGCCACCACTGTAATCAGGAGCAGGACGACATTCGCCGCCTGGGAAACCAGTGCATCGAGAATTTTGTGCCGATCTTCGCGGTTTGAGTCATACCAAACTTTTTTTACCGAGGAACGGCGTCGCAACATCCCTGGAAAAAACCCCATCAGAATGAGCATGCCCAGCATCTGCACTCCCCGAATCCCCCGTGTCCGCCGGCCGGACGTGCGCACGTGCCTCCAGAGCACGACAAACCGGCCCTCCCGTCTTAACGCCCACGACATCGCCGCGTCCTCCGCGCCGAAAAGCCGTTCATCAAAACCGCCAACCGCGTGAAACGCCTCCCGGGTGCAGAACATAAAAGCGCCGCCGGCAATGCCCGCCAGCCTTAGAAACCAGCCAAACCACCACAACAGCAGCGGGGCATAGAGCGGAACCTCCCCTTCAAACCGCGCCGAAGCGCCGCCACCCGCGGCGCCTTTGTCCATGGCTCGAAGTGCCGCCTCCAGCACACGCGAATTGATGGTTGTGTCCGCATCCACAAAGAACAAACGTTCGCCCCGTGCGGCGCGGCCGCCTGAATTGCGCGTGGCGGCAATTTGCCGATGATTGACCGGCAGCACGATTGCATCGTTCTGACGGGCGATTTCCGCCGTGGTGTCCGTGGAGGCATCATCCACCACGATGATTTCGTAGGGTTGGGCAACAACACGCGCGGCCCCGTGGATGGCCTCCAGGGTCCGGCCAATCCCCGCCTGTTCATTGTGTGCCGGAATGATGAATGAGATCATTTGCTCCGAACCGCAGTTCGCTTCTCCCTCCGATTGTTTCTTGTCGTATTATGCTACAGTTCCCGCAAGGCCGACGCAATCGGCATCCGCGCCGCCCGCACCGCCGGAAAAATTCCACCGATCAAGCCGATGAGCGACGCCCAGATGATTCCCTGTATCAAGAGCGCCGGCGTGACAAGAAATGCGAACGTCACCTGGCTGAAGCTCTGCAGGTTCATCGTCGAGGTGTGGAAATCATTGAAGGCGGCATAGGCCAGTCCGCCGCCCACGGCCCCGCCGGCAAAGGCCAGCACCAGCGATTCCAGCATCAGCGAAACCACCACCGCTCCCGACCCGAATCCCAGCGCCCGCAGCGTTGCAATTTCCCGCGTCCGCGCCGAGACCGCGCTGTACATCGTGTTCAACGCGCCGAATACCGCCCCCAGTGCCATCAGCGACGCAATGAGAAATCCCAGCGTCGTGATGAGTTGCGTCACGCGTTGCGACTGTTCGGCATAATATTCGGATTGCCGTTCGACCTTCACTTCAAGCTGCGGATTGGTCGTCAACGAATCCTTGAATTTGTCAAACGCTTCCGGGGAATCGAGCTTCGCGTAGACGGATTGAAAGGAATCACCGCGGTTGTACGCCGCCTGCAGCACCCGCGCATCCGTCCAGATTTCCGATTCCGATAATCCGCCGTTGGCCGAAAATATTCCCACCACCGGCCATTGGAAACGGCCCACCTTGACCATGTCGCCGACCTGCAGTCCGCTGAACTCCATGGCCGCGCCGGTGCCCACGATGACCTCGTCCTTGCCCATCTCAAACATCCGGCCCTGGACGATTTTCACCGAGTCATGGACCGACCTCGCTGACTCCTCAACTCCGCGCAGGGGCACGTTGGCATCCGAGCCGGTTGACCGCTTGGGCAGGTTGATGATGACAAACAGTTCCGGCGAGGCCAGCGGACCGTTCGTGGAATGCGCCACGCCCGGCGCATCGCCAATAAGCCGCGTGGACTCACGGCTGAGTCCGCTCACCATCTCGCTGTCCGCGCCGCTGCGCAGCACAATTGCCGCATCGGGCGAGCCGGACGCCGCCATCGCCTGCCGGAATCCCGCCGCCATGGACAGCACCCCCACGAGCACGCCGACGACGCCGGCGATTCCCACAAACGTGGCGATGACCGAGCCCAGCCGTTGCGGAATGCTCAGGAACCCGAACTTCGTGATTGAGCCGATTTGCGACAACCAGTTGATGAATCCGGCCATATTACATCTTTCTCAAGGCATCGGCGACGCGCAGACGCATGGCCATCAGGGCCGGAAAAATTCCGGTTGCCACTCCCAGTGCGATGCACAATCCTGCGCCGATAAGCAGGTCGATGCTGGGAAAGTAAAACAGCGGCAGCAGTCCGCCGGTTGGGTCTCCTTTTGCGGTCAGCAGCTTTGCCAGTCCCAGACCCAGGCCGCCACCCAAGACCGTCAAAAGACACGATTCCGCCAGCACGAGCGTCACGACCTGGCCATTGGTGAAGCCGATCGCCTTGAGCACGCCCAGTTCTCCTGTGCGTTCGCGCACCCCCTGCGCCATGGTGTTGCCGGTCACCAGCAGGATGGTGAAAAAAACCGCGGACAGCACCAGCGTGACAATCAGGGTGATGTCCCCGATCTGCTTCACCCATGCCTGCACAAAGGCCCCCTCGGGCTCGGTCTTGGTTTCGGCGTCGGAATTTTCAAACTCCGCGTCCACCAATTTTGCGATGTCCGCGGCGTGGGCCGGGTCCTTCACCCGGATGGTGTACCAGCCCACCATGCCCTTCGCCTGGCTGGGCCGCGCCTCGTCAAAATAATCGTAGCGGAAAAACATCGGGGTTGTGTCCGTGTTTTTGTCCCGGCCGTCGAAGATGCCCACGATGTCAAATTCCCACACGTGGTTCCCGTCGCTCTGCGACCAGATCGGCGTCCGGATGGGGACCTTGTCGCCAATTTTCCAGCCGTATTTTTCCGCGGATTTCCGGCCGACCACCGCCCCCGTGCGCGTCGCCAGCC
>DATMLG010000362.1:0-13003 GCA_035570675.1 Verrucomicrobiia bacterium
CCGCTTGGGATCACCGGCACGCCCGTTGTTGATCTCCCCTCGCGAGCGCTGCTCTTCGATGCCATGACCACCCCCGATGGTGGCACCACCGCGAAACATCTCATTTTTTCAGTGAATGTGGACACCGGGGCAACCAACACCGGCTGGCCGGTGGATGTGAACGCCACGGCCATTTATGGAACCACACAATTCACCTCGATGACGCAGAATGAGCGCGGCGCGGTGGCCCTGCTGGGCGGCATTCTTTACGTGCCGTACGGCGGCCATTCTGGCGACTGCAGCACCTACCACGGCTGGATTGTCGGCGTTCCGATTAACAATCCCGCCGGTGTCATGGCCTGGGCCACCGGCGCAAACGAGGGCGGCGCCTGGTCTGTTGGCGGGGTGGCCAGCGACGGGGTGAACCCGTTCCTCGCCACCGGAAATACCGGCGGCACCACGGTATGGACGGGCGGAGAAGCAATTATTCGTTTCCAGCCCGGCCCCGTCTTCAGTGGTTTGACCAATGATTACTGGTCGCCTACCAACTGGCACGATCTTGACAATAGTGACTCCGACATTGGCGGCACGGGTCCACTGATTGTAGACGTGCCCGGCGCCAGCCCGTCGAATCTGGTGGTCGCGCTCGGCAAGGACAAGAATGCCTATCTGCTGAATCGCAACAACCTCAGCGGCATCACGGCTCCATTGGCACAGGCCGCCCTTGCAACCTCTCCCATTATCCAGGCGGCGGCGACCTACCGCACCGCATTGGGCACCTACGTTGTTTTCTCCGGCAACGGCAGCCAACTCATCGCCTTCCGTATCACCCCCACCAGCCCGCCGACCATTGCCAATGCGTGGACCGTGTCCGAGAATGGTCGCGGCTCGCCCTTTGTCACCTCGACCGATGGAACCAACAATGTCACGGTCTGGGGGATTGGTTCGGAAAGCAGCCAGAGGCTCTCCGGTTTCAACGGCGACACCGGCGCGGTGGTTTTCAACGGCGGCGGCGCCAATGAACTGATGGCCAACACGCGGCGGTTTAACACGGCCATCGCGGCCCGCGGACGCATCTATGTAGCCAATGACAACAAGGTTTACGCCTTCACCGTGCCGGTGCCGCCGATTGATTTGACCAACCTGACAGTAATGCCGGGCGGAGTCCTTCAATTTGCGTTTACGAACACTTCGGGGCTGAGCTTCACCGCGTACGCCGCGACCAACGTTTCCCAGTCTTTCACCAATTGGACCAGGCTCGGCGCGGTGACGGAAATTTCGCCCGGACAGTTCCAGTTCAGCGACCCGGCAATGGCCAACAATCAGCAGCGTTTCTATCGCATCCGCTCGCCTTGATTCCCATTATTCATTTGGCTGGACTATTCGATTGATTTGGAGTATTAGCTCCGCTGTGAGATGTTCGCTACGCCGGGGTTCTGTAAAGCTTGCTTGTTGCATCTGTACCGGATTTGTTGGAGGTCTTTCCGCGCAATCGGCGGTCAATGTCACTCAGTTCCACAATCACCTAAATCGCGACGGCCTTTATATTGATCCGGCCTTTACTTATGCCGCCAGTTCAAACCTTACACGGGACTTGTCGTTTAATGGTGCTATCTTAGGAAGTGTCGCCGCCCAACCACTTTACATCGAGGGCGGCCCTTCCGGGCGGGCGATGGTCATAGTCGTCACACAGTCGAACAATGTTTATGCGCTCGATGCCGCGGATGGTACCGTCATCTGGCAGGACAATGTAGGCGAGCCAGTGACCACCGCCCAATATCCCCACAACCCATGTGCCACCGCGGGCGGCTACTACCCTAGCGTTGGCATTATTGGCACCCCGGTGGTCGACCTTCCTTCGCGTGCGCTCCTTTTCGATGCCATGACCACCCCCGACAACGGTGTGACTGCCAAACATCTCATTTTCTCCCTGAACGTGGACACCGGAGCTACCAATGCTGGCTGGCCTGTGGATGTGAACGCCACGGCTACCTACGAAGGCAACGTTTTCACATCCGCGACACAGCACCAGCAGGGCGCGCTGGCGTGTCTGAATGGGATTGTATATGTTCCGTACGGCAGTTTCCTGGACTGTGGCACCTATTATGGATGGTTGGTAGGGGTATCTTTGACAAATCCTGCTTCCGTGGTTTCATGGGCCACGGCTGCCGAAGGCGGGGGTGTATGGGCTGTGAACGGTGTTTCCAGCGACGGCACAAACTTGTTCATCGCCACCGGCAATACTTCCGGAGTTACGGTTTGGGGTGGCGGGGAAGCGGTCATTCGGTTCCAACCGGGCCCCTTATTCAGCGGTCTTACGAATGATTACTGGGCGCCGACCAACTGGCTGACCTTCGATCAGCAGGACCTCGACGTCGGCAGTTCGGGGGCACTCCTGGTGAATGTTCCCGGCGGCAGTCCTTCGAACGTTGTGGCAGCTCTCGGCAAGGGCTACGGTTATCTTCTCGATCGGGACAATCTCGGCGGAATTACGGCACCATTGAGTCCGCCAATAACGATGCCATTGCCGATGAACGCCATTGGTGCGCCAGTTTCTTACCAGACCGCGCAAGGGACTTATGTCGTGGAGCGTGAGGACTACTATAACAGTTCCACAGGCGCCAATACAGACCATTATGTTGCATACCACCTAACCGCGACGAGCCCGCCCCAGTTGGTTTATGCTTGGACGCCTTCAACGCCCGGCCTGCCTCTGCTGTACTTCGGTTCTCCCTTTGTGACGTCGACGGATGGTACCAACAACGTTATCGTTTGGGGTGTCGAATTCGCAGAGAACGATTACGTCATTGCGTTTAATGGCGACTCCGGTTCACTTCTCTTCGCGCGTGGTGGTGTAAATGGAAAAGCACCTGGTCTCGGGCACATGAGTACTGCAATTGCAGCCCGCGGACGCATCTATGTTGCAGCCAACAACCTGGTTTACGCCTTCACCGTACCGATTCCGGCGATCAATTTGACCAATTTGATGGTGCTACCGAATGGTGTCCTGCAATTTGCCTTCACGAACACGCCGGGCCTCAGTTTCACCGCATATTCCACAATAGATGTGTCCCAGCCTTTCACCAATTGGACCCGGCTCGGCGCGGTGACGGAAATTTCGCCCGGCCAGTTCCAGTTCAGCGACCCGGCGATGGCCAACAATCAGCAGCGTTTCTATCGCATCCGCTCGCCTTGATTCGGGCCGGACGATTCATTCAGCCATTGACGCCGCGCCCGCCCTCCCTAAAATCTCGGCGCAATCCTGAACATCGTTATGCCCGCGAATCATACGCCCGCCAACATCACATCATTGCAGCACGAAGGCCGCACTTTCCCGCCTCCGCGGGACTTTGCCGCGCGCGCGCGCGTCAAATCGCTTGCGCAATATCGCAAGCTTTACGCCCAGTCCGTCAAGTCCCCGGAAAAATTCTGGGCCGCGCAGGCCAAGAACGAGCTCGTCTGGTTCAAGCCCTGGAAGAAAGTTCTCCAATGGAAGGCGCCCAATGCCAAATGGTTCGTGGGCGGCAAGCTCAACGTCGCCTACAACTGCCTTGACCGTCATCTCGGCACCGCGACGGCCAATCGCGCCGCCATCATTTGGGAAGGCGAACCCGCCGGCCCCGGCAAGCCCGGCGAGGAACGCACCCTCACGTATAAACAACTTCATCGCGAGGTCTGCCGATTCGCCAATGTTCTCAAACGCAACGGGCTCAAGCCCGGCGACCGCGTCATCATTTATTTGCCGATGGTTCCCGAGGCCGCCATTGCCATGCTCGCATGCGCGCGCATCGGTGTCGTCCACTCCGTCGTCTTCGGCGGATTCAGCGCGCAATCCGTGGCCGACCGCATCCTGGATTGCCAGGCGAAAATGGTCATCACCGCCGACGGCGGTTTTCGCCGCGGCGCGGTTGTCCCCTTGAAGAAAAACGTGGATGACGCCCTGGCGATCAAGGACGCGCAGGGCAACTTGCTCGCCAAGACAATTGACAAAGTCATTGTCCTCCGCCGGGGAGGCAACAGTGTCAACTTCGCCCCGGGCCGCGACCTTTGGTGGCATGAGGAAATGGAAAGCGTGGATTCCGATTGCGCGGCGGCCTCGATGGACAGCGAAGCGCCGTTGTTCATCCTTTACACCAGCGGTTCCACGGGCAAACCCAAGGGCATCCTGCATACCACGGGCGGTTACCTTCTCACCTCCAAGATGACGACCAAATACATTTTTGATCTTCAGGACACAGATGTTTATTGGTGCACGGCGGACGTCGGCTGGGTCACCGGCCACAGCTATGTTGTTTACGGTCCGCTGGCCAACGGCGCGACCAGTTTCATGTACGAGGGCGCGCCCAATTTTCCCGAACCCGACCGCTTCTGGCGCATTGTCGAGAAGTACGGCGTCTCCATCATGTATACCGCTCCCACAGCGATTCGCGCCTTTATGAAATGGGGCGTGGAATGGCCCAAGAAGCATGATCTTTCCTCACTCCGCCTCCTCGGCACCGTCGGCGAACCCATCAATCCTGAGGCGTGGATGTGGTATTACGAAGTCATCGGCAGCAAACGCTGCCCGATCGTGGACACCTGGTGGCAGACTGAAACCGGTGGCATCATGATCACTCCATTGCCCGGCGCGATTCCCACCAAGCCCGGCAGCGCGACGCTTCCATTCTTTGGCGTGGTGCCGGAGGTTGTGGATGACAAGGGCAGGGGGGTGCCGAAGAATTCCGGCGGCAAGCTCATCATTCGCAAGCCCTGGCCCGGAATGTTGCGCGGCGTCTGGGGCGATCCCAAACGTTTTCAGGACACTTACTGGAGCGAGGTCAAGGGCAGCTACTTCACCGGCGATGGTTGCCGACAGGACCGGGACGGATACTTCTGGATCGTGGGCCGCATTGACGACGTATTGAACGTGGCCGGTCATCGTATCGGTACCGCCGAGGTGGAAAGCGCCCTGGTCAGCAATCACAAGGTTGCGGAGGCCGCGGTCGTCGGCCGGCCCGATGACTTGAAAGGCCAGGCGCTGGTTGCCTTTGTGACCGTCAAGACCGGCATTGTCCCTGATGCGGCGTTGCGGGATGAATTGCGAAATCATGTCGCACGCGAAATTGGTCCTGTGGCCAAGCCCGATGACATCCGGTTCGCCGAAGCCCTGCCCAAGACCCGCTCCGGAAAGATCATGCGCCGCTTTCTCAAGCAGATTGCCTCCGGGGCTGAAATCAAGGGTGACACCACCACTTTGGAGGACCTGGGCGTCATTGCCCGCCTGAGCGCCGCCGATGAATGAGCGGATGGCCATGGATTTGGCTTGCGAATCGTGCGGCGGCCCCGTATTTTTCATCGCCTTTGGCTGCACCCATAGCTCAATTGGATAGAGCGTCTGACTACGGATCAGAAGGTTAAAGGTTCAACTCCTTTTGGGTGCACCAACCTTCGCCCGCAGCCAGGCGGAGGACAAAGGCTGCCGCGGCGCGAAGGCGGCCCGCTTTTGCCATTGAAACGGCGGGACACGGCCAGGCCAGCCATCTGCGAACGACGCCAAAGACATCTATGGAAATCCGCAAAGCCGTGATCACCGCCGCCGGCCCCAGCCAGCGGGCGCTGCCACTCCAAACGCTGGTCGATCGCGACCGGAAAACGAAAACCGCCCTCGCCATCATCATTGAAGAGGCGCTGGACTCCGGCGCGGATGAAATATGCGTGGTGGTGCATCCGGGCGACGCGGAGAATTACCGGGCGTCGGCCGGGCTGCACGGCAAGCGGCTGCAGTTCGTGGAGCAGACGAGCGCGCAGGGCTACGGTCATGCGGTGTGGTGCGCGCGCAGTTTCACGGGTTCCAATCCGTTCCTGCTGCTGGTGGGGGACCATCTCTATCTCAGCCGCGAGAACCGAAGCTGCGCCAAACAGCTCGTCGAGGTGGCGGCGTCGGAATCGTGCGCCGTTTCCGCCGTGCAGGCCACCCATGAATCGAAGCTGCCCTATTATGGAGTGGCGGGCGGACGGCTGGCGGACCATCGCAAGGGGCTTTACCTGGTTTCCGAGGTGATGGAGAAGCCCGCGCCGACCGTCGCGGAACAGCAGCTCATCGTCCCCGGATTGCGCGCCGGCCATTATCTTTGTTTCTTCGGCATGCATGTGTTGACGCCGGCGGTGATGGATTTGCTTGGCGCGGACGTGGCTGCTGGCGGCAAGGTGCAGTTGAGTTCCGCCCTGGCGCGGCTGGCGCACCGCGAACGTTACCTGGCCTTTGAACTCCAGGGCCGCCGGTTTGACATCGGTTTGCAATACGGCCTGCTGAACGCGCAGCTTGCGTTCGCCCTTGGCAGCCAGGACCGTTCGGAGATTTTGTCCGGACTGGTTGAATTGCTGGCGCAGGAATCCAAATAAAACGCGGAAGCCGTCGCCCACCCAGCATGCGCAAGCCCACGCCACTCCTGGAAATAATCACCTCGCTTGACCCGAAGGTGCGCAATCGGTCATTGGATGATTATTGCGCGGGGGCATCGGTGGCGGAACTCCTCGGCACCTGCGCGCAACTGGAAGATTTTCGCCGCGCGAGCACGAATCTTTATGAGCGGGTGCGGGCGCTGTTTTTTCTTTACGCCATCCACCGGTTTCATCTGCCGGGCAAATTGCCCCCGGAATCGGCGGGCAGGATTCCATTCAAGGGTTATGAACATTTGTTGCAACGCCGTTTCGAGGAGGCGCTGGATCAGTTTCTGACGGTTCAAAAATCCAGCGGCCCGGGCGACGCGCTCTCCAGCGCGCTGGCGGCGACGTACCATCGAATCGGCTTCCAGACGCTGGCGGACCAGGTGCGGCGCAGTGTGCGGTCGGTGCGCGGCAACCAATGGATGTTTCGCATGGGCCATCCGGCGGACCATCCGCTGCGGTTGCGCCCGGAGCTGCAGCAACGCGGCGCGGACGGCGGTTACCCGGTGCTGCGCGAGCGGACACCCGTGCGCATGGACCTGAGCCACTCGGGTTGGAGCGATATTTTCTTTCTGGGCATGGATTATCCGGAAGGCGCGCGGGTGCTGAACATCTCGGTTGATCTGGTTGTTCACGGGCGCGACACGGCGTCCCGGCCGCCGGTGGAGGCGTGTTTACGGGTCATCGACGAACCGGTTTTGCGGCTGACAAGCGTGGATTTGGGGGTGAGCGCGGACATCACGAGGCTAGGCGAAGTGTTTGATTTTGCCCGGGATTATCTGGGTCTGCTCAAGGCGGCGGTAATTGCCGCGGGGATTGTGCCGCCGGGCATTGAAGGCTCAGGGCAGGACCTGGCGGATTTGCTGGCGCGAATTGTCGGGCGTGGCTGCGGGCTGGAAATCGTCAGTCATGTCAATGACATCCCGAAGGGCTCGCGCCTCGCCGTTTCCACGAACCTGCTGGCGTCGCTGATTGCCGTGTGCATGCGCGCGACGGGCCAGGCCGGGTCATTGACGGGCGCGCTTTCGGAGCCTGAGCGGCGGCTGGTGCTGGCGCGCGCTTTGCTCGGCGAATGGCTCGGTGGTTCGGGCGGCGGCTGGCAGGATTCGGGCGGAGTATGGCCGGGCATGAAACTCATTTGCGGCGTGGCGGCGGCCGAGGGGGACGCGGAATTTGGCGTGAGCCGCGGCTGCCTGATGCCAACGCATCAGATACTGAATCAACAGGATGTTTCCATCGAAACGCGGGAGCGTTTGCAGGCGAGCCTGGTGCTGGTTCACGGTGGCATGGCGCAGAATGTCGGCCCAATTCTCGAGATGGTCACGGAAAAGTATTTGCTTCGTTCTCCGGCGGAGTGGGCGGGACGCGGCCAGGCCGGTGAAGTGTTTGACGACATTGTGACGGCGCTGCGGGCCGGCGATGTGCGCCGCCTGGGTGAGTTGACCTCGCGCAATTTTCGCGAGCCGATTCAGACGATCATCCCGTGGGCGAGCAATGCGTTCACTGAAACTTTGATCCAGCGCGTGCGCGCGAAGTTTGGGGAGGATTTTTGGGGGTTCTGGATGCTGGGCGGCATGTCGGGCGGCGGCATGGGCTTTATTTTCGAGCCGGGGCGCAAGGCGGAGGCGCAACAAGTTTTGCAAGAGATGATGTCCAAGGCGAAACAGGAGCTGCAACACGCGCTGCCCTTTGCGATGGAGCCGGTGGTGTATGATTTTGCGATCAACGAACGCGGCACATGGGCGGAATTATTGCGCGGCGATGAGGCGTTGCTGCCGGGCGGATATTATGCGTTGCATGTGCCGCAATGGCTGCGGCTCGCCCCGGCGGCGCTGACGCGAACGCAGCGGACGGAGCTGGGCAAGTTTGGCGCCGCGAGCCGGGTTCGCCCGGAGTTATCGGGCGTGATGCCGGCGCTGTTCGACCGGTTGCTGCCGCGGTTGAAGTCCGAGAGCGGCGAGCATTATACCCTGGAACAGTTGCTGGAGCAAAACGGCTTTGACCGGGCGCAGCATGAGCAGATTCGCGAGGACTTGAAGAACGGCCGCATCGGCCTGGCGCAAAACCGCCTGCCGGCGAGCGCGGACATCAAGGATGTGCAGGACGACGACGTGATCGATGCCACGCGGCCGCTGGCGGAAGAATTGCACGAGGCGGGGCTTGCGGCCCTTGCGCAGGGCGAACTCGCGGTGGTCACGCTCGCCGCCGGGGTGGGCAGCCGCTGGACGCAGGGCGCCGGCGTGGTGAAGGCGCTGCATCCGTTCTGCAAATTTGACGGCGCGCATCGCACGTTCATCGAGACTCACCTTGCCAAGAGCCGTCAAACCGCGCAAACCGCGGGCAACCCGATGCCGCATGTTTTCACGACCAGTTATCTGACGCATGCGGCGACAGAGGAGTTTTTGCGGGAGCGGCATAATTATAATTATGCGGGCCCGTTGCTGCTGTCGCCGGGGCGTTCCATCGGGTTGCGCATGATTCCCATGGTGCGCGACCTGCGTTTTCTATGGGAGGAGATGCCACAGCAGCGGCTGGATGAACAGCAACAAAAAGTGCGCGACAGCCTGCGGTCGGCATTGCTCGGCTGGGCGCGTGAAGCGGGCGAGGGCGGCGATTACACGGACAATCTTCCCGCGCAATGCCTCCATCCGGTCGGGCACTGGTTCGAGGTGCCGAATTTGCTGCGCAACGGTGTGCTGGCGCAATTGTTGAACGAAAGGCCGCAGTTAAAACATTTGATGCTGCATAATATTGACACCCTGGGCGCGAACGCGGATCCGGCGATGTTCGGTCTGCATTTGAAGGAAGACGCGTGCCTGACGTTTGAAGTCATCACCCGCCGATTGGAGGACCGGGGCGGCGGACTGGCGCGGGTGAACGGCCAGGTGCGGCTGGTCGAGGGGCTGGCGATGCCGCGCGAGGAGGACGAGTTTCAATTGCGCTACTACAATTCAAACACCTGCTGGATAAACATCGCGAAGCTGCTGGAGGTTTTTGGTTTGAGCCGCGCGGATCTGGCCGATGCGGAAAAGGTGGCCGCGTCCGTACGCGCAATGGCCGCGCGGATGTCGGCGTACATCACCGTCAAGGATGTCAAGAAACGCTGGGGCCAGGGGCAGGAGGATGTTTTTCCCGTGAGTCAATTTGAGAAATTGTGGGTGGACATGACGGCGTTGCCGGAGGTGCAGACACGTTATGCGGTGGTGCCCCGGGCCCGGGGGCAACAGCTCAAGGATCAGGCGCAACTCGACGGCTGGCTGCGGGACGGTTCGGCGGCGCAGGTGGCAAAGTTGTGCGCGTGGGGGTAAGAGCCTGATTCAAAAATCCGAGAGCGCCTGTTTTGGCGCCAAGGCCGGGCGCGACGAGCGAGCATATCCGCCAGCGGTCTGCAAGCGAGGAGCAACAAAGCCGGGGAGGCTTTGGCGACGAAACCCTGCGGGCGGCGGTTCTTTTGGCCGGGGACGGCGTTGGCTCGTTCCTTACAGCCCGCTGCGGGGATGCTCGGAACTCGCCGCCTTGTCCCCGGCCAAAATCCCTCGCCGCAGGCACCCTCGCATTTTTGAAACAGGCTCTGAGGTCGTCTGCGGGGTTCTTGTCGGTCCTTCTTATAGGATGTCAGCGTTCATTGTGAAATATGCCATTATTCAGCCCTGACCCCTTTACTTTACACTGTAGAGAGAAAACAATTATGAAATGGGGAATCATTATCAATTTCATATGCGGCAGCCGGCTATGGCTTCAAGTACGCGACCGCCTTGTTGGTCCAGAAAGTGGCGAACTGTGTCAGCATGACTGAGACAAAGAAAAGGAAGTAACCGTCCTGAATCTTGATGCTGGCGATGCTGCCGGACTTGAGGGTCAGGACCAGGATGGCCACCACGAAGACGTCGAGCATGGACCATTTGCCCATGTGGGAAACGAATCGGTACATTTGCCGGGTCTGTTCCGCTTCGAGCCGGGGCCAGAGCCAAAGTACGAGCATGGTGTTGATTTTTACGAAGGGGAAAGCCACGGTGAATACAAAGAGGATGAGGAACAGAAAAATCTCATCCGAATGCCAAAGGATAATGAGCCCCCTGATCACGGAAATCTGGTTGTCAAAGACCCACAGTTTGGTGACCGAGGTGAACGGGAGGAAAATGGCGATGACAAACAGTACCAGCGAGGCAAGGTACATGCTGACTACCAATGCACCGCGACGCGGGTATTTCCTGAAGAGCGATGATTTGCCGGGCCTGGTATCCACGAAGGTTCAATCATAGCGTTTAAGCCCGGCGCCCACAACACCTTCCCGAAGCACAGTCAAACCCAGCGCCTCATCCAGTTCCCGGTAGGCCAATAACCCGGCACCAGACGTGACCTTGAAACCGTGAAACTCCAGCTTCAAACGACTATCGTTGCCGGTCCGGTTCTGGCAGGCGCTCGGGTGTCCTGAGCAGTTCCGGCCTCGTGTTCCGCGGTGGGCTCCGCTCGTCTGGCGTTGGTTCGCGCTCACTGGAGAGTGCCGGGAGGGGCGTTAGCGCCCCCAGGTTAAAGGTTGACATTGCCAAGCCGGAAAGGCTCACTTCAGAAACCGAAGCAGCATGGATCCCGTTTTCACATTACAATGGCCGGAGTTTCTGCTTGCCCATCGGCTTCAGCAGCTTTTGCCAAAGAAAGAGGGATACTCGTTGCTGGTCCCTTTATCCCGTCAGGAGACGGGAATCGACCTCGCGATTCTGAAGAAGCAGGGTGGCGCACACAGGACTTTGACGATGCAAATCAAAGCATCGCGCTCCTTTCCGGGGTCGCAGCCAAAGCGAGAAACGACCCTGCGTTTTCTGCACTACACATGGTTCAATCGATTCCAGGTGCCCGAGGATGCGGATTTCATCCTTCTTGTTGGTATGTATGCGCCTGATACGGGAAGGACGCGGCGGGTCTCAGCGAAGTGGTACCAAGATTGCACTTTGCTATTTACTCGGCAGGAGATGAGCAACTTCATGAATTCCTGCCTCACGGTCGGGGGAAAGCCAGACGGAATGTTCGGGTTTGGATTCGACGCACCAACGAAGGTTATCCTGACCCGTGGCGACCAACAAAGACGGCTGGAGGACTATTCCAAATATCTGCTAGATGCCCGGATGGACCTTCTTCGTGCAGCACTAAACGGCTAGACCTACCCCCCGCCAAGCGCTGCGGGTTGCGCTCGACTTTCGCTTGTGCTCCGCCCGCTCTGTCGTGGCACGCCAGCGCGCCAACTCGCGGCCCTGAAAGGGGGCAGAAAGGAGTCAGGGGTGCATAATGACATATTTTTATCATAGTTTTAGGCTGACGGCGTTGGCGGCGCAGCACGCCGTCCTTGCCGCTCCGCGCCAATTTCAATGTCCCTTTATCCCTTTTTCTGCGCTGTGACAATTGCTTTTCCGCGGAAGAAATTGCCCATGATTTGACAAAGCCGGGATTTGGGATAGAATCTCGCTCGTTGGTTTAGGGCAGGAGGATGCCCCAGGAAAGTGAGCTGTAAGCGGTGAGCCGTGAGCAGCGAACTCGCGCTGTCTGTATGGCAGCGCGGGCAGGTTCTTTGACAATCTAAAATAAGTCCAAAGGTGCTAGCGCACTGCCATCAGGTCCAAAGTCCAAAGTTGGGGACGAGGACGAGGTCCTTCCGGACGGCCACCGAGGACGAGGGTGATGGTGGCAATACGCGGCAAGAAAATTAATTACGCGGCAATAGGCGAACTGTTAGGCGGCAATACGCGGCAAGGAATTGGGCGAGCGTCCGCGTATTGCCGGGTATTGCCGGATATTGCCGCGTAGTGGGACCCTGTGAATTCGGAGTGCGAAATGCGGAGTGCGGAGTGGGGCGTTATCGTCCTCCCGACCAGCTCTTGGCTTTCCTCCAAGCCCTCTGATATCATTTTATCACTGCAAAACAATGGGAGATATGCTAACCACGGTGTTAGCCCGTTCGACGGACGTTCGGAATGACCACGATACATGAAGGCACCAGCACAATTCGAGACGGCGCGGCTGACGTTGCGGCAACCGCAGATCAGCGACGTCGCGGCCATTTTCGAGCGCTACGCGAGCGATCCTGACGTCACGAGGTTCCTCGGCTGGCCGCGTCACCAAACGGTTAGAGACACGGAGGTGTTCTTGCAGTTCAGCGCGCAGGAATGGCGGCGGTGGCCCGCCGGGCCGTACCTGATCACCCTGCGCGACGGCGGTCGGTTGCTGGGGAGCACGGGGCTGGCGTTTCAAGCGCCGCACGACGCCATGACCGGGTATGTCTTGGCCAAGGACGCGTGGGGCAACGGCTACGCGACGGAAGCACTCGCCGGCGTGATCGACGTGGCGGTTCGGACCGGTGTAACCCGATTGTCTGCGCTATGCCATCCGGACCACCGTCCGTCACGACGCGTTCTGGAGAAGTGCGGCTTTGTCCGCGACACGTCGACGCGGCAGGTGGAATTCCCGAATCTGTCTCCGGCAGTCAAGCAAAAGGCAATGTGTTACGCCCTGGCCATCGAAGCGGAAGAGAATCACTTGGGCTAACACGGCAGGCAACCGAACGGCGAGTATGACGCCGAGGCGCGCGGCGGCGGGTAAAGACGCG
>DATMLG010000363.1:0-10546 GCA_035570675.1 Verrucomicrobiia bacterium
TGGCGACTTGCGCGTTGGACAAATCGAACACCGACCCGACTCCCGCGTGTCCCGAGCCTTCGCACAGCACAAATTCCTTTTCCCAGGCGACGCGGTCGAAGGCTTTTTGAATTTTCTTCACCAGCGCCTCGTTGTTCGAGGATTGCAGGTATTTCCGCGTGAAATCCGGTTCCACCGCAATCGGGCTCATGTCCACCAGCGGGCAGTTCAACTGGAAAACGCTGTCCATCAGCACCGTGTCCTCGTCGATTTTCTGCTCCTCAATCTCTACAAACCGCTGCCCCACCGGCTTGATGTAGCCAATCCGCGGATAATACTGCTGCAACGCCGCGATCAACCCCAGCGACGACGTCGTCTTGCCGTCGTTTTGGCGCGTGGCGGCGATGAATACCCGTGGTGTAGTTGTATTCATGTCAGGAACCAGGGGAGCGGCCGGGTTGCATTCCGTAAGAGGCTTGAGGCGGAGCTATTCACCCGGCAGGCTTGACCCCGCTCCGGGATAAAGTTTGTCATACTCGATGGATTGCAATCCCACAATCGCCGCCACACCCAGGATGTCGTGCGCGCTCGAACCGCGCGAAACATCCGCCGCCGGCCTGTCCAAGCCCAGGAGAATCTGTCCGTAGGCGTTCGCCCGCGCCACGTGCTGGATGAGCTTGCTGGCGATGTTGCCGGAATTGAGGTCGGGAAAAATCAGCACGGTCGCGCTGCCGGCCACCTTGCTTTCCGGCAGCTTGCGCGCCGCAATCTCGGGAACCAGCGCCGCGTCCACCTGCAATTCGCCGTCGAAATCCGCCTCGATCTTTCGCTGCTGCGCCTTCTGCACCGCCATCGCGGTCGCCGCCTGCACCTTTCCGGTCGTCGGATGGTCCGCGCTGCCCTTGGTTGAAAATGACAGCAACGCGACCCGCGGCTTTTTCCCTATGATTTGCCGTGCCAGTTGCGCGGTTGAAACCGCGATGTCCGCCAGTTGATCCACCGTCGGATCGGGAATGACGCCGCAATCCGCCATGAACAAGATGCCGTTCTCGCCAAACCGCGTGTCTTCCACCTCCATCACCATGCAGCTCGAGGCCGTGGTCGTGGTCGGCGCGACCTTGATGATTTGAAACAGCGGCCGCAGCACGCTCCCGCTGATTTCCATCGTTCCGGAAACCAGCCCGTCCGCCTGGTGCATCGCCACCATCATCGCCCCGAAATAATTCGGGATCTGCATCGCCTCGCGCGCCTCCTGCGCCTTCAGCCCCTTGCTCCGCCGCAGGGCCTCAAACCGCTTCGCAAAATTGTCCAGTTCCTCGCTTTCCGCCGGGTTCACGATTCGCACGCCCTCCAGCGACACGTTCAAGCCCGCCGCCGCCTCCTTGATCTTCGTCCGATCCCCCAGCAAAATCGGCGCCCCCAGCCGCAGGGAATAAAATTGCCGCGCCGCCTGCAGGACGCGCGGCTCCGTCCCCTCCGGAAACACAATCCGCTTGGGATGCCGCTGCAACTTTTCTATGACATTGCCGATGAAACGCATGGCTCGTTAGTAACCGACGACCGCCCAAACTGCAAATGCAAACCTTGTGCGCCCGTGCTTCAATTCCCGTCGTCCTTCAAAAGTTCAAACGTTTTGCCGGCTCGATTGATCAAGTCAATCTTCACTCCTTTTTTTACATCGGCAGCCTTCAAGACCTCATAAAACTGCATCGGAGTCGTCACCGCCTGGCCGCCGACGGCGGTGATGATGTCTCCTTCCTGGATGTTGCATTGGTCCGCGACGCTGTCCGGTTCCACCTTCCTCACCAGCACCCCTGCCGCGCCCCGGAGCAGGCGTTTCGCGCTGCTCACGGTCATGCCATAGGTTCCCTCGGCCGCCGCCGGCGGCGGATCAGCCGCTGCCGTAACCACGTCCGCCGGTGAGTCCGTCCACTCGCCTGGTTGTACGATTATCTTGAGCCGTTTCCCCTCGCTGTCCACCTGCCGGAAAACGCTCAAGGTCACGTCCGTTCCCGGTTTCTTCGAGCGGATCGCCTCCTTGAGTTGATCCGATGTCACAACCGGCTTCCCGTCTATCGCCGTGACCACGTCCGCCGGTTTCAGGTCGGACTTCGACGCCGGGCCGTCCGCAATCACTTCCCTGACCACCACTCCTTCCTTCACACCCGGCACCAGGTCGCGGAAATCAGGGTCTTCCCGGAGCGACTCGATCTCGACGCCCAGCCATGACCGGGGATATTTGCCGTCGCTGATCAATTTGTCCGCGATATCCCGCGCGAGGTTGCTCGGAATCGCAAAACCAATTCCCGTGTGCAAACCCCGGATCAGTGTGTTGACGCCGATGACCTCGCCGTCCACGTTCACCAGCGGCCCGCCGCTGTTGCCGGGATTGATGTTCGCATCCGTCTGGATAAAATTCTGGTCGAGCATCCCCGAACCCTCCTCCTCGTCCATGATTTTGGAACGGTCCTTCGCGCTGACATGCCCGAAGGTCACGGTGTAATCCAGCGCAAACGGCGCGCCAATGGCAATGGCAAATTCACCCACCCGCGTCCGCGAGGAATCCGCGAGCTTCGCCACCGGCAGGTCCTTCTCGTCAATCTTGATCACCGCCACGTCCGACGGCAGATCCACCCCGCGGACCGTTGCCTTGTAAGTCCGCCCGTCCCGCAGCCGCACCTCGATCTTTTCCGCGCCCTCCACCACGTGCCCGTTGGTCAGGATGAAGCCGTCCGGACGGATGATGATGCCCGAGCCCTGGCCGATGCTTTTGTGTGATTGAAGGTAACGGCGTAATTCGGGTGGAATCTGGCTTGAGGGATTTTGCTGACCGTCCTCGTCGTCCCCGGCGTCCGTCGGCAGCGTCCCGGCCTTCTCCGTCACCGTGATTACCACCACTGATGGCGAAACCTCCTCCGCCACCTGGACAAATGCTTCGTTCAATTGCCGCGCCAGCGCCAGGTTCGCGTTTGACGCTCCTTCTGCCGGCGCGTCGCCCGCGCCAACCCGCCCGGCACCCGCCGCCGCGACCGTGACCGCCAGAACGAGCAGCCGGAATTTCTTCATTCTCATAACGTATGGACGCTCCATAACTTCCAGCATTATACACTCCTTCCGGCGAATCACCAGCAGTTGTATATGCCGCCATGGACGGCTTTCAGTAACCGGAGCCGGCGGAGCCGCGGGGCCGTTCCAGGCTTGGTTCGGAATTGTAGGGCCCCAGTTCTCCGTCTTGTTTCCGTCCCATGCCCATGACGGTTCTTTGCCTCGCCAGCAGTTCGCCGAGCAATGCACCCTCGCTTTCATACCTTGTGAATCCGTCCGGCGCCACGAACAGGTTGGGCGACGGCAACCCCGGCTTGATGTCTGACAGTGTAAGCGTGAATGGGCGCAACTCATCCAATGATTCAATCCGGGTCGCCAGGCCGTTCAAATGGTTGGCCCGTTCCACGCGCCACCCTGCCACGTTGTTGGATTCTCCTGCGCCGGCCTCCACGGCGGCCACCGGGGCAAACCCCTGGAGCCCGTCGCTCAACACATACCCGCTTTTTGCCGCCGCATCCCAAATCAGGCTGAACGCCCCCGCGTCAACGTCCTTCCGCTTGCTCTTTTTAAACACCGGCTCGAAGCACAGCTTGCCATCGCGCTCGTACAGTTCTCCCGTGGTCATCCATTGATTTTCCCCGGGCGCACCAAAACTGATGGTGAACTGGCCGTGGAACCCGTCCAGATTCGTAAGCAACCCGGCGGCAGGCCCGGTCACCACTTCTGTCAGCCGCGGGAGCAGCATTTGCACCGGTTCCCGCGCCGGGTCAGGCTGGGGCTTGGTACCCGAACAACCCCCGGCAAAGAACGCGAGGGCAAGCGCCATCGCAGCCGGCCAAAACGCCGGCTTCGTCCCGATCCACCGCCGCCACAAGTCCTTCGTAGAAATTTGCATGTTTAATTGCTGTCCTTGCCGCCGTTCTGACGGCGTGTTCCACCATGCCACAGGCCGCCGGGAAGCGAAACATTATTGAGCATCCTCAATCCTGCGCATTGACTCCCGCCGGTCTGTCTGTAAAATTCCACGAATATTCTAATTTTGCACATGTTCGAAGCCATTGAAAAACTCCTCGTTCTCCAGGACCGCGACCGCAGCATCCTTCAGCTCCGGGACGAACTCGCGCGCATTGAACCGCAGCGCCAGATGCTCAACTCCCGCGCTGCCGGCGCCCAAACCAGTCTCGACACCGCCAAAAACCGGGCAAAGCAGCTCGAGTCCGACCGCAAAAAACTTGAACTGGACGTCGAGGCCAAGAAACAGCAGATCGAGAAATATTCCCTCCAGCAGTTCCAGACCAAGAAAAACGAGGAATACCGCGCGCTGGCCCACGAGATTGAACTTTGCAAGCAGGCCATTGTGAAATTGGACGACCAGCAAATCGAACTCATGGAAAAGGCCGAGGGCGTTCAAAAAGAGGTGCAGGCGGCCAATCAGGGCCTGGCCGAGGCCCGCAAAGTCACCGACGGCCAGATTGCCGACCTCGCCAAACGCGAAGAAAATCTGAAGAAGGAGCTCGCCGCGCTTGAATCCAATCGCGCGGAACTGCTCGCGGCGGTGGAACCGTCCGCCGCCTCGCGCTACGAACGTCTGCTTAAAAACAAGGGCGCCACCGTGGTTGTCGGCGTCCAGCACGGCGTTTGCGGCGGTTGCCACATGAAACTTCCCGCGCAAATCCTCGTCACTTGCCAGGCCCAGTCGGAAATTGTCACCTGCATCAACTGCGGCCGCATTCTCTACTACACCCGGGACATGGACCTCGCCGTGGTGGATTGAAGCCGGCGTTTCTCTTCGCGCTTGATTCCCGGCCCGTTTCGCGTTACTTTTTTCCTGATTTTGGAAGGGCGGAGAATCGCTCCCGGCCCGCTTGCGGGACGGGGGAGGAAAGTCCGAACTCCATAGGGCGCGATGCCGCGTAACCTCGCCGCGAGGCCGGGATACACGCGGGCGGAAGGCTGAAAAACCTTTCGACGGACAGTGCCACAGAAAATAAACCACCGCCGGTTTCGGCCGGCGGTAAGGGTGAAACGGCGGGGTAAAAGCCCACCGCTCCAAGAGCAATCGCGGAGGCACGGAAAACCCCATCGGGTGCAAGGCCAAATAGGAAACCGGGGAGCTGCCCGCTCCGCGTCCCTTCAGTGGGACAGGTTTCGGGTACTGGCTGCTTAGACAAATGATTCTCTCCGCCCGCAAGGGCGCAGACAAAAATCGGCTTACAGCCCTTCCAAAATCACCCCTGATTCGCCCGGCGCGACTCATGGCCCGTGTTCCACCCGTTGCAGCGCCAGCGGCGGACTCGCCACGCCGCAACGGTCAACCGCCGTCAACGCCACCACCTCCGGCGCGCCGGTAATCGCGATGCTCCTCGTCTCTCCCGGTAAAATCCGCGTCTGCCACTGGTTGTCCGTCCGCGTCTGCCACAACCACACGGAAACGCCGTTCGTCATCCCCGTTGGCGTCCACCTCGCCTTGCCGCCTTCGTCCACCCAGATCGTTGGCTTGCCCGGAACCGTTTGTTCCAGCCACGACGATGACGGCACCACCGCCGGTCTCGCATAGACACTGGCCGCCAGCGCCGTTGCCATGTCGTTTTGATTTTGGACCAGGCACTTCGCGCTGTAATGAACTTCCCCCGCCTTGCCGTCGAGCTGGTCGCGAATGATTCTTACCTGCGCGACGATTTCGGGGCCGCCCGACCGGCTGGTCGCGAAATGTTCCGTGTACAAGCCCGGCCAAAGATTCCGATGCTGCGTGTTCTGCTCCCGCCACCAGTTCAACAACACCGGAAAACTCTGATCCGATTGCGCAATGTCCCAGTAAAGCTGTGGCGAACAATAATCCAGCCAGCCATTCATCAGCCATTTGCGCGAATCGCTGAACAGCAGTGAATAGCTGCTGCCGCCCTTGATGGTTGGCGGATAGCCGTTCTGCCAGATGCCGCGCGGGGCGATGCCGACCTGCACCCACGGCTTGGCCGCCTTGACGCCGTCATACACTCGGTGGACGAAGTTGTTGATGTTTTCGCGCCGCCAATCGTCCCGCTCCATCTGTCCGCCGGACGCGCGATAACGGCCATAGCTCGCGCCATCGGGAAAATCCTGCTTGTGCTGCGGGTCGGGTTCGGGATAACCCAGCCGGTCGTCAAACGTGACGCCGTCAATGTCGTAACGGTTCACCACGTCCATGATCACCCGCACCGTGTAATCCTCCGCGTCCTTTTCGCCCGGATCAATCCAGAGCAGGTCCCCGTATTTGCGCACCCATTTCGGATGCGTCCAGCTCACGTGGTTTCTCGCCATGGCGGTCTTGTCCGTCAACCGCCAGGCCCGGTACGGACTGAACCATGCGTGCAATTGCAAGCCCCGCCGGTGCGCCTCTTCAATTGCGAACGCCAGCGGATCATAATACGGCGACGGCGGCTGGCCCATCACTCCCGTCAAATAATACGACCACGGCTCAAGCTTCGATTCATACATCGCGTCGCAGCACGGACGCACCTGGAAAATCACCGTGTTCAGATTCATCCGCTGCGCGTTGTCCAGTATCGCCAGCAATTCCGCCTTCTGCTGCGCCACCGGCAGGCCCGGGCTGGACGGCCAGTCAACATTGCCGACCGTCGCCACCCACACCCCGCGAAACTCCCGCGTCACCCAAGGCGGTTCCGTCGCGCTGGGACGATATCCCGCCGCGCCCGTGTCGAATGCCCTCAACCAGCACGCCAGCCCGATAAGCAGCGAAAAGGCAGGGTGCGGGCGTTGCCTCACTCCCCGTTTCACGCTGAAAAAATGCCGGCGCATCCCCGCAACCGGATTACAGCGGCTTGGGTTCATCCTTGGCCACTTCTTTCCCGAGCTTCTGCGGATCAATCTCGATGGGATCCAGCAGGGTCTTCGACAGCTTCATCATTGCGTCCGCGTAAAGGAACGACTCGGCGGCCACGTTGTCATGCACGTTCAGGCCCGCGCCCGGCCCGCCCGCCCGCGCCAGCAACCCCGTCAGCGCCGCCGCCGCGAAATAATCTCGTTTGCTGATTTGCATAATACTTTGATGGTTTTTCCCTCCGCATATTCACACACAACCAAAAATTTAGAAGCACATACTTTACCTTGCTTCGGGGTAGCCGCGGTCCGGCGTCGGCGGCTACGATATTGAATTATATCTTCTTCAACGTCCCCGACCGCACCTCCCACCGCTGCAATTCGCGCCCCAGTTCGCGCGGCCAGTTCTCCTCCGTGCAAGTCATGAACACCTGGCCCCGCGCGTGATGCGTCCGCTCCAGCAACGGCAAAAACCCCGCGCGCCGTTTCGCGTCCAGTTCCCCCATCACATCGTCGATCAACAATATCGGCGCCGACCCGTGCAACCCCGCCAGGTATTCCGCCTGGGCCATCTTCAGCGCGATCGCCAGCGTCCGCTTCTGCCCTTCGCTCCCGAACTGCGCCGCCGGCCGGTCGTTCAGCAGCAGCGCGAACTCGTCCCGATGCGGCCCCACCAGCGTCGAGCGATACGTCCGCTCCCGGCGACGCGATTGCGCCAGCTCCACCGTGAAATCCCGCTTTACCCCCGGCTGATAATCCAGCCGCAACTCCTCCGCGTCGTGCGAAATCCGCCGGTACGCCAGCCGCGCCAGCGGCGACAGCTTTGGCGTCAACTCGCGGCGCAACCGCATGATCTCGTCCCCCGCGCGCACCAGTTCCACCGAAAAACTGTCCAGCGCCGCCTCGTCCGCGTCCCGCCGTTTCAACAGCGCGTTCCTCGACCTCAACG
Organism: Verrucomicrobiia bacterium; assembly: GCA_035570675.1. Taxonomy (GTDB): domain Bacteria; phylum Verrucomicrobiota; class Verrucomicrobiia; order Limisphaerales; family Pedosphaeraceae; genus DATMLG01. The sequence continues at coordinate 7,790 of DATMLG010000363.1, forward strand.
TCCGCGTGTAACGCTGCAACAACGGCAGATACGATTTGTGCGTCTGCGACAGCAGCAGATCCGCGAACCGACGGCGCGCCCGCGCCGTGCCCTTGATCAATTGCAAATCTTCCGTGCAAAAAATCACCACCCGCAGCGCCCCCAGGTAATCCGTCAGCTTCCGCACCGGCTGATTGTCCAGGCTCAGCTTCCGCTCCGCCGCCGACCAGTACATCTTGATCTCGTGTTCGCCCCGGCCCACCGTTTTGCCGCCCACGAAATACCCCTTTGCCCCGTGCCGCACCATTTGCGCGCCGCCCACGCCCCGGAACGACCGCAGCGTCGCCATCAGATAAATCGCCTCCAGGATGTTTGTCTTGCCCTGCGCGTTGTCCCCGAGCAACACATGGAACCCCGGCGCGAACGCCGTATCCAGCCGCGCGTAATTGCGGAAGTCCCGTAATTTCAGATGAGCCAGATGCAATCCCCTCCAGTTTTCCCGGAAACCCGCCCTCTGGCAACCCCATGCTCACCCTTCGCTCGAACCGGGAGCGTTGGCCACCGGCACCTCGGAAAAGTGTGGATTTCCCGCGCAATTCGGGTTAACTATTGTCAGGGTTCCATTAGAAAACCGCCTTTCAAAAGGCCTTCTGCCACATCCGGGGCAGCCATTGGCCGAGTTTGCTCGCGCGGAGTATTGGACACTCTGTGTCCAACCAGTCGTGGTATAAATTTGGGTAAATTGAAATCAAACCATGAGTGATAATTCCAAAATCGAGTGGACGGACGCAACCTGGAATCCAATTCGCGGCTGCTCAAAGGTCAGCCCTGGCTGCGTGCATTGTTACGCGGAGACCTTCGCGGAACGCTTTCGTGGCGTTCGCGGACATCCGTTTGAGTTTGGCTTTGATATGCGGATTGTTCCGGAGAAACTCGGGGACCCAATTCGCTGGTCGAAACCGAAGAAAATCTTCGTCAATTCCATGAGCGACCTCTTTCACGAGGGCGTATCGGACGAATATATCGAAAAAATCTGCCGGGTCATGCTCGCGGCAAACTGGCATACTTACCAGATTCTCACAAAGCGGGCCGACCGCATGGCGGCAATGCTGCAAGGCAAATTACGTGAGGCAGCGAAAGCCGCACACATCTGGTGGGGCGTAAGCGTGGAGAACCGCCAATACGGATTGGCGCGCATTGGCAAACTGAGGGGTGCGAAGCCAACGGTTGCATTTCTTTCCATTGAACCGCTGTTGGAAGAGTTGGGTGATTTTGACCTGAGCGACATCCAATGGGTGATTGTTGGGGGCGAGAGCGGACCGGGCGCGCGGCCAATGTTGAGGGAATGGGTTCGTGCGATCCGAAAGCAGTGCAAAGAGGCAGAAGTTCCTTTTTTCTTCAAGCAATGGGGTGGTGTCCGTAAAAGTGAGGCCGGCCGCCAACTGGACGGCAGAACTTACGACGAGTTTCCAGATCGGAGTTTGGTGGCGGCGCCGTCATCCTCGCAGTTACTGGCATTGCGGGAAAAGTTCGAGCTTGCCTGACCAGATGCCGACCTCGGATTTTCACAAAAAGCCTTTTGATGAAGGTACGCTTACGAAGCTCAGCATCTTCGAACTTTATACACAGGAATGGGTTCCCGTCTTCGTTTCGCAGCCACAGCCGAAATTTGAAGAAGTGCATATTTTCGATTTCTTCAGCGGTCCAGGCACGGATTCAAACGGAGTTTACGGTTCGCCACTCCGTATCATAGACCAACTTCGACGCTATCACCGGAAGGGTATGGCCGGATGGGTAAAAGCTCGAATCGTGGTTTACCTTTCCGACGAAGATAAGCAAAAGATTGAGCAGCTCAAATCGATTCTGGAGCAACCAGAGTGGAAGATCCCGGGAGTTCAAGTGGATTGCCGTCCAATGACGTTCCGGGAAGCTCTTAAAGCTCATAATGTCCAGCTGTCAAATCCCCGGATCGCCAAGCTATTGATAATTGACCAATGCGGCGTGGACGAGGTGTCTGACGATGTATTCAAAAAATTGATACAATTTCCGACAACTGATTTTATTTTCTTCCTTTCATCCTCCACGCTGAACCGCTTTCGTGATCATCCAGCGATCAAACAGAAAATCCAAAGACCTGGGGATTCATACCACGTTCACCGTGAGGCGTTTAAATACTACCAGAATCTAATTCCAGACGGAGACCAGGTCTTTCTTGGGCAATTTTCGATAAAGAAACGCGGTAACATCTATGGCCTCATATTTGGCAGTCGTCACCCGCTGGGAATCCACAAATTCCTCCAAGTGGCTTGGGCGAACGACGAAATCGCCGGGGAAGCAAACTTCGATATCGAACGCGAGAAGCTTAGTCGGAGCGAAATGGTTTTGCCGTTTGATTTGATGCGCCCCAACAAAATTAGGGAATTTGAGTCTGACTTGGAGACCGCGTTAAGAAATGGCAAAATGAAAACCGAAGCAGATGTAGTTCGATTCTGTATCGAATCCGGGATGACGAGTCGACACAGCACCACCGTACTCAAGAGGCTCAAGGCTGAAGGTGTGATTCAAATCGATTTCCAAGTTCCCGACGTTCGTCAACTGAAGTCGCCGCGCCCAATTCACCTGACCGGTTGAGCAACACCATTCAAAGTGCCAGCGGCAGCCTTTTGATCTCATTCAACCGCGCGCACGCCTCGATTTTTATCCTGCGTGCGAATTGTGCCCGGCATGATGAATAGTTGACAAAACAGAGATTTTGAATATAGTCTTGGCCGTTGGTTG
>DATMLG010000364.1:0-13731 GCA_035570675.1 Verrucomicrobiia bacterium
GAGGGAAGAGCGATTCAAAATGCAAGCGCAAAGAGTTTCTCGCGAAGGACGCGAAGAACGCCAAGTCCGAATGCCTGCGGCGAGACGCCACAGGCGACCCGCGGGACGCGGGTGCTACCCCCGAGGCGCCAGCTTCAAAAAATTCGGCGGTTGCCACACGATCCGCCTCCGCCGGGCTACGGCGCGACAAGGGCTTTGGCGGTTAATGGACGGTAAAACACAATAAAACACGATAACGGCGGATAATATTTTTTTGAACGTGAACGTCGGATGCCGGGGTGATCAAGATCAGGATGAAGATTATGATTAAGAGGGAACGGCGCGCGGCGGGGCGCACGAGGATTGGTGGTTTGCCAAACGCCATCATGGCGGTATGATGCGTCCACGCCGGCACCGGTCATCAGCGTGGCGCAAATGCGGGAATGGGAAAAGGCTTCCTGGGCCGAGGGCCGCGCGCAGTCGCAGGTGATCGGGCGTGTGGGCGAGCTGGTGGCGCGGCGGGTGCGAAAAATGACACGACCGGGCGCGCGGGTGCTGGTGCTGGCGGGCAAGGGCCACAACGGCGCCGACGCGCGCGAGGCAGCCAGGCATCTGCCGAAAGACGGGAGTGTTTACGTCCAAAATGTCACGGGTGAGGAAAGTGACATCGCGGAGGCGCTGGCAACCTTGGAGCGGCGGCCGGCGCTCATCGTGGACGGCCTGTTTGGCATCGGGCTCAACCGGCCGCTGGAGGGACCGTGGGCGGGGTTGATCGAACGCATCAATGAATTGCAGACGACGGTGCTGTCTGTGGACGTGCCGTCGGGCTTGAACGCTGACACAGGCGCGCCGGAGGGCGCAGCGATCCGGGCGACGGTGACGTTGACGCTGGGCGCGCCAAAGCGGGGATTGCTGCTGCCGGCGGCATGGCCGTACGTGGGACGGCTGGAGGTGGCGGCGGACATCGGGCTGACGTCCTGCCCGCTGGCGGGGGAAATGAACTGGACGTTGCCGGAGGATTTTGACGATTACCCACCCACGCGTTCGGCAACGGCAAACAAGGGAGATTTTGGGCGGCTGGCAATTATCGCCGGAAGCGCGGGATATCACGGGGCGGCGGTGCTGACGTCGCGTGGAGCACAACGGGCGCAGGCGGGACTGATCACGTTGCACACGCCGGAAGCGGTTTATCAAGCCGTCGCTTCACAATTACAAGCGGTGATGGTGTCCGTGTGGCGGCCGAACCAGAAATGGTCGGGGCATTATGATGCGATCCTGGCGGGGCCGGGCCTGGCGGCGGACAATTTGCCGGAGGTGATGAAGAGCCTGGTGCGGGAATTGTGGCAGCACGCGTCGGCGCCGATGATTGTGGATGCGAGCGCGCTGGACTGGCTTGACGGGGCGAAGCCGGAGCATGCGGAATATGTGCGGGTGGTGACGCCGCATCCGGGCGAAGCGGGGCGGTTGCTGGGCATCACGGCGGCGCAGGTGCAGGCGAACCGGCCGGATGCGTTGCGCGAGATTTCGGCAAAGCTGGGGAATTGCCGGGTGGTGTTGAAGGGACAACAGACGTTGATCGGGCGGAGCACGGGATCGATCGTGGTGAATTCATCGGGCAACCCGCAACTGGCGCAGGGGGGAAGCGGAGACGTGCTGGCGGGTTACCTGGCGGGGTTGCTGGCACAGCCGGCGATGCAGGCGGACCCGTTGAAAACGATCAGTTACGGAGTGTGGCAGCACGGGGACGCGGCGGACCGGTTGAGCCGGACGCGGAGCAACTGGGTGGTGGAGGATTTGGCGGCGGAGATCGGCAACCGGGCGGCGGGAGGGGTTGAATGATTGCAGGCACGAGGCCGTTTTTCTTGGTTTGCCAGAGCGGGCCGGTTATGGAAAAGTTCGCCGTGCACAAGTTTTACCGATATTGGATGGCGGTGGTGTTTTACGGTTTGTTGGCGGCAACGGCGGCGGCGCAAAGTCCCACGCTCACACTTCATCCCAAAAACGGGACGGCGGTGACCGGAACGATTTTGGACATGGGCGACCAGGGCATCCGGCTGCAATTGTCCGACGGGACGTACATGGACAACCCCATTCCCTGGGGACTGCTTTCCCAGGACGACCTGAAGGTGCTGCAAAACAATCCCAAGGCGGAGCCGTATGTGGAACCGTTCATCCAGATTCCGCGCTCGGAGAAGCTGGAGCGGACGCAGGTGGACATCAAGGATCCGCCGAGGTTGACGCGGCCGGCATCGGGATCGGTGTTCGCGGCGCTGGTTGGTTCAAGCGTGGGACTGGTGATGCTGTTGCTGGTGTATCTGGGCAATCTTTACGCGGCGTACGAGATTTCACTTTTCCGGGCGCAACCGCCGGCGCTGGTTTGCGGAATATCCGCCGTGGCGCCGGTGCTGGGGCCGATTATTTTTCTCGCGTTGCCGACGCGGTTGCGCGGCGATGATTACGAGGCGCAGGCGGGGACGGACGAAAACCTGGACGCGGCGATTGCCGCTGAACAAGCCGTGCCCATGCCCGCGGCGCCGGCAAAGGGCGGCCGACGGGCAGCGACACAACCCGTCGCCACGACCGCCGCAACGGCGGCGGCGGCAGGCGGAAAGACGTTTGTGCGCGGGCAGTTCACGTTCAACCGGCGCTTTTTTGAGACGCAGATGCCCGGGTTTTTCGGAGTGGTACGGCCCCTCGCAGACCAGAACACGGTGCTGACCTTCAAGACGGCGCGGGGAACCTACGTGGTGAACCGGATAAGCCGCATTTCTCCGAACGACATTCATATCCAGGTCGTGAAAGGGAACGCGTCGGAAGAGATCACCATTCCGTTTTTGGAAATTCAGGAAGTATACATGACACCGGCGGAAGGTTAAATCACCACGGGAACATTGGATCCAGAAAAACGAATATGAAGTATCGCACGATTTTTTTGTTTGGCGCCCCGGGGGCGGGGAAAGGGACGCAGGGCCGGATTCTGGGAAAGATTCCGAACTTTTTTTATTGCTCGTGCGGCGATGTGTTTCGCAGCCTAAGCTTGGACAGCCCGATCGGCCGGGAGTTCATCAAGTATTCGAGCCGGGGGAAACTGGTGCCGGACCAGCCGACGGTGGATCTCTGGCGGCAGTTTGTGGACAATTCCACGCGCATCGGCCAGTTTCGGCCGGAAATTGACACGCTGGTGCTGGACGGCATCCCGCGCAACGTGCATCAGGCAAAGATGCTGCGGGGCAGCCTGGACGTGCAGGCGATTTTCTATCTGCGCTGCGTTCACATGGACCAGATGGTGGAACGGTTGCAACGGCGAGCGCTGCGGGAGAACCGGCTGGATGACGCGAACCTGCGCATCATCAAGAGCCGCCTGAAGACTTACGAGAGTGAAACCGAGCCGGTGATCCGCTATTACGGGCCGAAGATTGTGCATGAGGTCAATTCGGACCAGCCGCCCGAGAAGGTGTGTTTTGACATCCTCGGCCAGGTCACCAGACTTTAAGGAAGCCCGTGCCGCAACAATTTGGAGCCTTCACCGCGAGCGAGCTTTATTGCCCGAAGTGCAAGAGTTCGCAACCGGTGCGGGAGCGATTGCTGCTGGTGCTGCCGTCGGGCGAGTTGCATGAGTATCTGTGTTCGCGTTGCGCAACGTCGCTGGGTGAACGGAAAGTCACCGGCCCGGCGCAGAAGGTGGTGCCCGTCGCGCCACAGGCCGCGCCGAAAAACGGACCGCGGCGTTTGCTGCGGGGTTGACGACTCACAGACCGGCGCACGTCCGAACCACACCCTGCCCCGACCAATGGATTCGCTTCGCATCATTTTCATGGGCTCGGCCGAACTGGCTTGTACAAGCCTGGAGGCACTGGCACGCCAGCCGGATTTTGACGTGTTGGCGGTGGTCACGCAGCCGGACCGGCCACGGGGTCGCGAGTTGAAGTTGCAGGCTTCGCCGGTGAAACAGGCCGCGGTGAGACGCGGGTTGCCCGTGCTGCAGCCTGAGCGTGCGCGTGACGAGGGATTCATCGGGGAACTTCGAGGCTTAAGACCGGATTTGATTGCGGTGGCGGCGTACGGTCAGATTTTGCCCAAGGGAATTTTGGAACTGCCGCGCCACGGTTGCCTGAACGTGCATACTTCGCTGCTGCCCAAATACCGCGGTGCGGCGCCCATCCAATGGGCAATTCTAAATGACGAGCCGGAGACCGGCGTGACCATCATGAAAATGGACGCGGGCCTGGACACGGGCGACATTCTTGCGCAGGCGGCGACGCCGATTTGCGCGGAAGACGACGCGCAGACGTTGCATGACCGGCTCGGACAAATGGGCGCGGAGTTGCTGGTGTCCACGATCCGAGAGCTGGTGGCGGGAAAGCTCACGCCACAACCGCAGCCGGCCGAAGGGGCGAGTCATGCGCGAAAGATTACGAAGGAGGACGGCCGGCTGGATTGGAACCAGCCCGCGCGCGCGTTGTGGAACCGGGTTCGCGCCTTCACGCCGTGGCCGGGGGCGTTCACGCAACTGCCCGGCCAGGAGCCCGCGCAGATGTTGAAGGTCTGGCGGGCGGAGGTGGTGGCCGGCGGCGGCACGCCGGGAGAAATTATGGCGGCGGAAAAATCGGGGCTGGTGATCGCCTGCGGCGTTGCGGCGTTGCGCATCGTGGAATTGCAACGCGAAGGCGGGCGGCGGATGAACGCGGGCGATTTCCTGGCGGGACATCCATTGAAACTTGGCGGGAAATTTGGTTGACGGTACATTCCGGGCGACGAGGTACACAGAAAGCATCAGATGTTCACAAATTTATGTTTCAAATAAAAGAAGCCCGGCCGCCGGTCAACGGGGCGAAACTGTTGCTCAATGGAATGAGGATGTGCGGCTTTGACGAACTGGTGGCGTACGAGCTGGTCACGGAAGCGGGCAAGAGTCCGCTATACATTGATGTGACGCTTTCACGCAACCATGACGACGCCGAGAGCCGGACGAGCATCGGGCGAATCGTCGGGAACCGCCTCGCGATCACGGTATCGAATCCATCGGGCACGGTCACGACGACCAATCAGACGCGTCATCAGATTGTTTACCTGCCGGAAAGAAACTTGCAGTTGACCTTCGCATTTTTTTGCATTCCGATTTCGACGGGCAAGTTTCTATTCTATCATGAATTCCATGAGGAACCGTTTAGCATCGTTCCCGAAAAGCGAACCTGACAAAACGGCGGTCGCGAACCGGGTTGGAGCATGGGAGCCGCCAAAGGATGGTATCAATTTATTCCACTAATTTGATTTGACGGATGGCATCAACGGGACAATTGTAAATGTGTGACGGTTTGTAGGTTGCTGTCACAAGATGTACCGGGCCAGTTCCGAAAGGGACTGGCCTTTTGGCACAATCAGGCCTGCATGTTTAGAGGTATATGGTTGGTAGCCAGATTGTTAGCGGATTAGAATTGAAACTGCACCTGGGTCATGACTGTTCTTTCAGGCTTGGCAGTGACAGTACCAATGGTGGTGCTGCCATTTTCAAATGTAGTTGTTTCGTAATCGAGGTCCAGCTTTACGTTCCGGTTGAGATACCAGTTCAAGCCGACACCCCAGGCCGTTGCCTGTTGCGCAGAATTCGCGGCCGCGTAAGTCGGGAAGGCTGCAGAATCCAACGTCAATTGCTGGATTCGCGCAGCGATTTCAAAGGCGCCCCACCCTCCGCCGCTCAGACTGAACGGTCGCAACGGAGCAAGCCGCAGAAGGGAGGAGGGTTTGAAGGTGTTCTCTTCGCCGGTGAGAAAATACGAAGCCTCAACCTGCCATGCCCGGTTGTTCAGCCGCACATCCTGCACTCCAGCAGTGGTGGATTTGACCTTTTGAGAGGAAAGAACATATTCACCCTGCATTCCAAAAGGACCCCAATAATAATAGAGCTGGGGATCAACTCGAAATTGCTCGCCATCCGCCGCCACCGTCCCGGCGTAGCTGAAGAAAGTCTGCTGCCCGGGGGTTTTGTAAGTCGGCAAAGCCCCGGTATGATCACCGACCGAACCCGCGACTCCGAAGCCCAGCTTGCGCAGTGGCTCAATGTCCGTCCGCAGGAATGGCTGCGCAAACAGACGCGCCACCGCGTCCTTGCCCTCGTCTGTGTCCGCATCAGTGCTTCCACCATCGGTGGCGCCATCAAAGACGCCGATAGCGTAGGCAATCGGGCTGGTAAACAGATTGTTATGAAGCTCAAACCCCAGGTCGTAATTCGGCGTGAGTTCCGTGGCAAAGCCGGTTTCAATAAAGGTCACTTCAGCCGAGGATTCCAACCGCTCCAGACCAACTGGAGACTTGAATTTGCCGGCCTGAAATTGAAATTGCGGCCAGAGCCGGGCGTTGACGTATGCATCGTCGAGCAGGGCATTGTTCCCGGCGGTGCTGCCGCTTCCGTTGCCCGATCCAAAATCGAGCATCAAACGGTAATCATAATACTTGTAAACCGTTCCTTCGAAGATCGGCCGGACACGACGCAGCAGAAAGGTGTCGTTGGCCGCATTGTCATCGCCCGTGTAAAACCGCCCGTTCACTTGCGCGTAGCCATGGATGTAGGACACGAAATTCGAGTCTTCCGAACGAATCACCAACCCGTCGTCTCCCAAGGAAACTGTCGGAAGCGCTTTTGTCTTCTCCGTGGTGACTTCCTGGTCCACCTCACGGTTTCGCTCGAGTATCTTCACCTTCTGCTCCAATTCATCAATGCGCTTGATGAGCACGGAATCGGCGTCGTTGGTGCCCGACGCATTGCCGGGAGCCGCGCTCGTGACCGTATTGGCGGTCGCTTCATTCGCTGTGGCGGCGCTTCCGGCGGCATCGTTGGTCAACGTCTGCGCGCTGGCTTGTGGAATCGAATATTTTCCGCCGACAATGATGGCGGCAGCCGCACATGCCTGGAGAATTGCTGATGATTTGGTCTTCATGTTTTTGATTTCCGCGTGTGCGGCTGAATCGCTTCAGTCTGTCGACGGGATCCACCAGTTTCCTGGTGGCAACCCGGCCCGCATTCTGTTGGGTTGTGTTGGGTGTTTTCGGTTCGTTCAAATCGCTCAATTCCACGGAAGAATGTCGGCTTCCGTTGGGTGTACCCGTAACGGACTCCTGCTGGCCGCTTCATTTGTGATTCCGTCTGCATAATGCGATTTACCCGGCCATCATAGACACAATATACAGTATGTCAATAGAGATTAAATACTATTTTACTGAAACTTCATACATATGATTTAAATTGTTATTAGTTAACTGTTTATATTCATGGTAGGACAACTCATATTAGTTCATTCCGAACTAATTCTGCCGATTTATAGTGCCGATTTGAATTAATCTTGAGCTGATTGATGGAGATTGTGTATATTCAAGTATGAAACTGTCCTTGCGTGGCGAATATGCACTGAGAGCCTTGTTGGTACTCGGACTCAACCATGGCAATCACGTCGTTAAAATCCAGGCGATTTCCGAACAGCAAAATATTCCAAAGCGTTTCCTGGAACAGATCCTGAACGACCTCCGGTCCGCCGGCGTCGTTGAAAGCAAGCGCGGTGTTGCCGGCGGATATCGGCTGAGCAAGCCGCCGGAAGAAATCTCCCTCGCATTCGTAATCCGGCACTTCGAAGGGCCGCTCGCTCCGGTGAATTGCGTGAGCGAAAAATATTACGCGCGCTGCACCTGTCCTGACGAGTCCAAGTGCGGCATCCGCAGCGTCATGAAGGATGTCCGCGAGGCCATCGTGAAAATTCTGGAGGCCGTCAGCGTGGCCGAGCTTTGTAATCGCGTGAAAGCTCTCCAGGGCGCGCACGCCAATCCGCTTGATTACATCATCTAAGCCGCCGGCACGCGTCAGAATCTGCGTGCCAAGCCGCCCATTTTTACGGTATCTCATGGCATGGCCAGCACGCGGCAAATCCGGAACATCGCGCTCATCGGCTTCATGGGAACGGGCAAATCCTCCGTGGGCCGCATGATTGCCGACCATCTGCATTTCACCTTTCTTGACACCGATGAACTCATCGAATCGCGCGCCGGCAAATCCATCTCCGCAATCTTCTCCGAGGACGGCGAGACGGCCTTTCGCAAAATGGAGGCAGCTGTCGTCGCAGAACTGGGCTCGCGCAAGCGGACGGTGATTTCCACCGGCGGCGGCGTGGCGGCCGGCCCCGGAAATCTGGACAGCCTGCGCGAACACGCCCTGGTCGTGTGTCTGTGGGCCTCCCCCGAGAAAATCTGGGAACGCGTGCGCGGCCAGACCCACCGTCCGCTGCTTCGCGAGGCCGATCCGCTTGCGAAAATCCGCGAACTGCTCGCCGCTCGTGAACCCTTTTACAAGAAGGCCGACGTCCTCTTGAACACGGAACTGCGCTCGGTGCGTGAAGTGGTGCAGCAGGTGTTGCATCAGTTCAACCTCAACAAGCAGACGCCGCGGTGAAAGCGTCCGTTCAGCAACGCGCGCGGGAGCTCGGGTTCGACGACTGCCGCGTTGCCAGCGCGGAGCCTCCCGCCACCAGTTCGCACCTCCAACGCTGGCTGGCCCAAGGTCGTCATGGTGAAATGGCTTACCTGGAGCGCAACGCCCACAAACGCGTTGACCCTCAAAAAGTGCTTGCGGGTGCCCGGAGCATCATCTCTCTGGCCGTCGCGTACGCCGCCGATAAGCCGCAGTCCGGCACTTCGCACTCTGAATTCCGCACTCCCGATTCCAATGGCTTGGTGGCCCGTTACGCGCGTTTCGCTGATTACCACAAAGTCATTGGTGACAAATTGCAATCGCTCACCGCGTTTGTGGACGAACTCGGCGGCGCGGGAACACGATCGCTCTGGTACGTGGACACCGGCCCTTTGCTGGAACGCGACCTCGCCCAACGGTCCGGTCTCGGTTTCGTCGGCAAACACACCAATTTGATCAGCCGCCGCCTCGGCAACTGGATATTTCTCTCCGAAATCATCACCACGGCGGCGCTCGTCCCTGACGAACCCGAGAAAAACCGCTGCGGCTCCTGCGTGCGTTGCCTGACCGCCTGTCCCACCGCCGCCATCACCGCTCCATTTCAACTCGACGCCCGCCGTTGCATCTCCTACCTCACCATCGAATTGAAGGGGCCGATTCCCCTGGAACTGCGCGCCGCCATTGGGAATCGCATCTACGGCTGCGACGATTGCCTGGCCGTCTGCCCATGGAACCGCTTTGCCCGGCAAGGCGCAATGATGGCCGCCCACGCCCGGGCAGACCTCGCCACGCCCGACCTCCTCGAATTGCTCGCGCTTGACGAACCGGCCTTCAAACGCCGCTTTCACGGAACACCCATTCTCCGAACAAAGCGTCGCGGCCTGCTGCGCAACGTCTGCGTGGCCCTCGGCAATGTCGCCGACGCCTCCGCTCTGACCGCCCTCGACCGCGCCGGCCGCGACCCGGAGCCGCTCATTGCCGAACATGCCCGCTGGGCGACCGCACAAATTATCGCCCGAACCACCGGGACACCCGGTCGAAACATTTGACCCGTTTTCGCGGCGTTGAAAAATTGACAGATGAATCCCGCATCTGACATCTTCAGCCCTGCCGTGACAAAAGCGCGACCCCACAAACCGAATCTGAAGCAGGCCCCGCTGATTCTCATCTCGCCGGAAACCGAACTGAAAGGGGACGAATTTGGCGATACGTCCATCAGCCTTTCCGAGACCTATCAACGGGCCGTGATCGCCGCCGGCGGTCTCCCGCTGGCTCTGCCGTGCTTTGCCGCCCGGGAAACACTGGCGGAATGCCTGCGCCGCGCGGACGGCGTCATTCTCACGGGTGGAAACGACGTCAACCCCCGGCTTTACACCCGCAGTCTGACGCCGGCCCTGGCCAAAACTGTCGGCGCCGCGACACCGGAGCGCGACTTGCGCGAATTGATGCTGGTGGACGAAATCTTCCGCCAGCGCAAGCCGGTTTTTGGCATCTGCCGGGGCCTTCAAATCATGAACGTGGCCCTCGGCGGCACATTGGTCGTGGATATTCCGACCCAGGTGGCGGGGGCGCTGGAGCACCGGCGCTTCGATCAGAAGGGCGAAGTGGTGCATGAAGCACGGTTGACACGGGGCACAATGCTTGCAAAGATTGTCGGGAAGCAGTCCTTGGGCGTGAACAGCACGCACCATCAGGCGGTCGGGCGCGTGGCCAAACCGTTGATGGTCTCCGCGGCCAGCGATGATGGCATCGTCGAAGCGCTGGAATTGAAGCGCGAAAACGCGGGCCTGCTGCCATATTTTATGACCGTGCAATTTCATCCTGAGCGTCTGGCCTCCCGGTATCCGGAGCATCAGGCGCTGTTCGATTGTTTCGTCCGGGCGTGTGCATTGAACCGAAATCGCAATTTATGAAGGCAACTATCCTAGTGGTGGACGACGAGGTCGAAGTCCGCGAACTGCTGAACCAAATCCTCTCGCGCGCCGGCTATCAGGTGCATCAGGTCAAGGACGGCGCCACCCTCAAGGAAGCCTTCGACCGCATCCAGCCGGATGTCGTCCTGCTGGACTACAAGCTCCCCGACGCCACCGGCCTGGACCTCCTCCCGCTAATCAAGAAGGAATGGCCCGAGTCCGAGGTCATCATGCTCACCGGCCATGCCACCTATGATGTCGCCGTCGAAGCCACCAAGCGCGGCGCCTTCCATTTCCAGGAAAAACCCTTCGAACAGGAAGGCCTGTTGAATCTTGTCAAGCGCGCCCTCGAGATCCGTTCCCTGCGCGAAGCCGTCTCCACCGCCAGCGCCATCTTCCAGTGCGAGGCGATGAAAACCGTCGTGCGCACCGTGCGCCGCGTTGCCCCCAGCGATGTTTCCATCCTCATCACCGGCGAGAGCGGCACCGGCAAGGAAGTCATTGCCGACCTCATCCACACCTCCAGCACCCGCGCCGCCGGCCCGTTGATTAAAATCAATTGCGCCGCCCTGCCCCGCGAATTGATCGAGAGCGAACTCTTCGGCAGCGTCAAGGGCGCCTTCACCGGCGCGCACAGCGACCGCGAAGGACTCTTCCGCCAGGCCGAAGGCGGCACGCTCCTCCTGGACGAATTGTCCGAGATGCCCATCGACACCCAGAGCAAGCTCCTGCGCGTCCTGCAGGAAAAGGAAGTCCGGCCCGTCGGCGGTCGCACCAGCTACAAGACCGATTGCCGCATCCTCGCCGCCACCAACCGCAAGCCCGAGGACGCCATCCGCGACGGCAAGCTCCGCGAGGATTTGTTCTACCGCATCAGCGCCGTGTCCGTGCATTTGCCGCCCTTGCGCGAGCGGCGCGAAGACATCCTGCCGCTGGCCAACGCCTTCCTCAAACGCTTCTCCTCCCAGGCGAACCGTGACATCACGGGGTTCTCGCCGGAAGCCGCCGAGCGTTTGCGCCTGTTCGACTGGCCCGGCAACGTCCGCCAGCTCCAGAACGAAGTCCAGCGTGCGGTCCTGCTCTGCGAGGAAAAAGTCGTGGACGGCTCGGACCTCTCCATCACCTCCGTCACCAACGAGGCCAACGGAGACACCAGCTTCACCCTGCTTGAAGGTGTTGAACGCAACACCATCATCCAGATGCTCAAGGAAACCGGCGGCAACAAGCTCGAAACCGCCAAACGCCTCGGCATCGGTCGCCAGACCCTCTACAACAAGATCAAGGCCTACGGCATCGAGACCTGATCGCGCCGGCTCGTTCGGAGTTCAAGCTTCAGCTTGTTCGCCTCCCCATCCGTGTTGATCTCTGTCCACCCGCCGTGCTCGCGCCCGTCGCGGCAGGTCCGTGGTTAACAATCTTTTTTCCGCGCTCAGATGCGGGAAATCAACCACTTGCGCCGACCTTGCGCGCCTTTCTGCATTCTTCCTTTTTGATGGCCCGTGCCCAACCGTCCACTTTTCTCAAGCGGCCCCAAGCGGCCCCAAGCGGCCCAGACTCCGAGTGACATTCCGCACTCCGCGCTTCGAATTCCGCACTCGGAGATGCGGGAAATCAATCACTTAGGCTGATTGATCCAGCTCTGCCCGGCTTGGAGGACGTTGCTTCGTCAATGCCCTGACTTCTCACGCCTCGGCTCCCCGCACCCCGCGCCTTATTATTTATCCGACATAATGCGACATAATGCGACTTTTTCCGACATCTCCTGCCGGTTATGTTACCCATGTATTGAACCACGAGTGTTACCTTTGTTCTGACCGCGCCCCGCGCCGTTGCCACTCTCAACCATCAACTCCCTCTTTTTTCCCACGGTCCCACTACGCGGCAATATCCGGCTTTAGCGGCGGTCTGCGACCGCCGGCCTCGCTCCCCGAGCCACACGCCCCGTGCCTTCAGATTAGATTGTCAAAGAACCCGCTCGGCATCGATGCACGATGCTTGGCTTGCTGCTCACGGCTCACCGCTTACAGCTCACTTTCTTGGGTCTTCCTCCTGCCCAACCAACACCGACGCCAAAGACCTTACGCCGAATCCTCGCTTTGTCAAATCAAGCGAGCTTCCCCATCTCCGTCCTCACCAACTCCACCAGCGGCTTGATCGTCGCCGCGCTGAAATCAAACCGGCAGCCTGCCGCCGCAAACAGTTCCGGCAACGGCCGCGAACCACCCAGCGCCAGTCCGCGCTTGTAATCCTCCAGCGCCTTCGTTTTGTCCCGACGCGAATTGGCCCACACCTGCAACGCGCCCAACTCCGCAATGCCATATTCCACGTAATAGAACGGGTGCAGAAAAATATGAAGCTGCCGGTGCCACAAATAACCGCGCGACTTTTCCCAGCCGCTCCAATCCACGTCCCCGCCAAAACGCTTCATCAGATTTTCCCACGCTGCGCGCCGTTCCTCCCGCGTGTGCTGCGGATGCGAGTAAATCCAGTGTTGAAACGCGTCCACCGTTGCAATCCAGGGGAACACCTCCACGATCCCCTCCAGATGGTCACGCCGCGCGCGCTTGGCTTCCGGCGCCGCGTAAAAATTCTCGATGAATTCGTTGCCCAGCAGTTCCATGCTCATGGACGCCACCTCGCAAAACTCGATGGGCGCGTCGCGGTACGCGTGCAAATCCTCGCCGCGCGTCGCCAGCGCGTGAAACGCATGGCCCGCCTCGTGCAAGATCGTCTCCACGTCCCGCTGCACCCCGACCGCGTTCATGAAAATGAACGGCAGGCGCGCCTCCGCCAGCGTGGATTGATAACCGCCCGGCGCCTTGCCCTTGCGGTTCGCCAGGTCCAGCAGTTTCAGGTCCTGCATTTGGCGGAATCCGCCCGCCAACGATTTGTCCAGTTGGTCGAATATCTTCTGCGTGTTCGCTACCATGCCCTCGACCTGTTCAAACGGCCGCAATGCCGGCCGGCTCTCCGGGTCCACCGCCAGGTCCCACGGACGTAGCGCCGTGAGGCCCAGTTGCCGCTGCCGTTCCGCCTGCAATTCCCGCAGCACCGGCATGACTTCCTGCTCAATTGCGTCGTGAAATTTCAGGCAATCCGCCGGGCCATAATCAAACCGCCGCCGGCTGCGATAGGCGTAATCCACGTAATTTTTGAAGCCCGCGTTCTTGGCCATCTGCACGCGCAGCTTGATCAGTTCGTCGAAAATATTTTCGATGGCTTCGACCTCCTGCAACCGCCGCTTCGCCACCAGTTCCCAGGTTTCCTGCCGCGTTGCCCGGTCCGGTTCCTCCTGATAACGCGCCATCTCCACCAGCGTCCGTTCCTTGGCTTGAAATTGCACTGTCAGCGAACCGATCAACTTTTGATACTGCTGGCCCAGCTTCG
>DATMLG010000365.1:0-2480 GCA_035570675.1 Verrucomicrobiia bacterium
AGCAACACCGCCTTGGCCGTCCGCAGACCGTCAGGCGTCAGATTCATGTTCAGCAAGATGGTCTTGGCTGCAGGAATAAGCCCGGCGCTTTCCTTGATGCAATACGGCGTATTGGTGATCAGGACCACGGGATAACCTTGGTCAATCAGCGCTTTGACGTAGAGGTTCGGCTTTTCCTGGCGGTCATAGTAATTTGTGCAGAGGATGAGGTCGAATTTGTTGGCTTTGACGAATTTCATCACGCCTTCCTCATCCTTGGCGTCGAAGCCGAATTTGGTTTCGTAAGTCTGGAGGGTGGGCCAGTCCTGTTCCATCAGCTGGGAGAACAGCGCCGGATGGTCATAAACATCGTTCGGCGTCTTGATCGAATACTGCTGGTTGATCAGCAGCACTTTCTTGCTCTTGTCCAGCGGCAGCGCGCCGAGTTCGTCCTTGACGACGAGAATGGCTTTCTGCGCGGCTTTCTTCGACGTTTCGATGACGATCGGGGACGAGTAGGGTGCCGCGGCCTTGGCGGCCTTCACCATGCCCATTTTCTTGAACAGGCCGTATTGCTTTTTGATCTTCAGAACGCGGCGGACTTTGTCGTCGAGCTCGTCCGACTTGATCTTCCCTTCCTCCACCCATTTTTTGATGGTGTGGAACATTTCGCCGCGCCACTGGTTCTCGGCCTTCATCAGGATGACGTCGGCTCCGGCATCAAGCGCGCGGGCGCACGCTTCGCCGATTCCATAGCGGTCGATCAGCGCGCCCATCGTGATGCTGTCGGTCGTAATCAGACCCTTGAACCCGAGCTGGTCGCGTAAAATTCCGGTCACGACCTTGCGGGACACGGTTGAAATCTGGTCGGGATCGATGTGTGGATAAATGCAATGGGCCACCATGATGGAGTCGATGCCGGCTTCGATCAGGCGCTTGTAGGGATAGAGCTCGATCTTGTTGAAGCGGTCGCTGTCCACATTGAGCATCGGGCAGGCATGGTGGGCATCCGTCGCGGAGTCGCCGCGGCCGGGGAAGTGCTTTGCAGCGGCGATCACGCCGTTTTCCTTGTAGCCCTTGAGCTGGGCGATGGCGTATTCGGCGACAACTTCAGGATCGTCGCTGTAGGCGCGGTAGCCGATCTCGGGATTATTCGGGTTGATGTTCACGTCCACCACGGGCGAGTGGATCATGTCGAGGCCCGACGCCTTCATCTGCTTTGCGATGCAGCAGGCAACTTCGTAGGCCAGTTCCGGGCTCCGGCTGGACACGAGGCCCATATTGGAGGGAAATTGCACGACTCCGCCGCGGGTGAAATCGCGGCTCGTGTCGCCTTCCTGGTCGATGACCATGTGCAGCGGAATCGCCGGGGAGCGTTGGGCGGCGAGCTGGCGCAGCTCATTGAGCATTTCGGCGTATTGCTCGGGGGTGCTGTAGGGCGGCAGGCCGCCGGTGGCGATTTTCTGCATGGACGGCACGAAGCCGGCGTCCATTTCCTGCTTTTTGGCTTTCTCGTCGCTGAAATAGCTGAACATCCGCGTGAACGGAGAGAGCCTGATACCGCTGCAGTGGTAGCGCAGGATGGCTTCGCGAAGGTCGTTGGTGATGACGGTACCCGACATACCGACGACGACGCATTGGCCGATTTTTTGTTCGAGCGACATCTCGCTCAGTATGGCTTCGATCCAGGACTCTTTTTTCATGATAAATAAGTGGGTGCCTTCCGTTTTATCTCAATGGGCACACTGTCCCCGGAAGGTTCGGGAGCAGGGTGAAGTTTTCACAAGAAGCGGTCATTTACGCCGCCCGAAAAGTCGGCGTCAAGTTCCCTGTTGCGATATACAACAGGAAGTAGGCGTGGGCGAAGGTTGGACCGCGCTCCTTCCCGGCCTTGTCACCCCCGGCCCGACTGGCGGGGGGGAGGGCTCGAAAATTCATTTGATTGTCGGTGCGCTTCAATCCCTATTTGCCAGCTTCAATTTTTATGAACGACCCGCAAATTCTCAAAAACCTGAAACCAACCAAGGAATTCTTCATCGGCATCGACTCGGACGGCTGCGTCTTCGATGTGATGGAACTGAAGCACAAGGAATGTTTCGCGCCGATGTTCATCAAGCACTTCCGCCTTCAGACGGTGAACAAATATGCCCGCGAAGTCTGGGATTTCGTCAATTTGTATTCCAAGAGCCGTGGAGCCAACAGGTTCCAGGCCTTGGTCAGCGCCCTGAACCTCCTCCGCGCCCGCAAGGAGGTCATCGCCCGCGGGGTCGTTATCCCCAGCACTGTCGAGCTGGAGGCGTGGATGGCTCGCTCGTCCAATCATAGCAACACCGCGCTCAAAAAAGAAATTGAAGCCGGCAACCAGGCTCTCGCACCTGCCCTGGCCTGGTCGCAGGGCGTCAATGAAGCCGTGGGAAGCCTTGATGCCAGCGTCCCGCCATTCCCTTTTGTTCGCGAAAGTCTGCAAAAGATGGTGCAACACGCCGACGTCATTGTCGTCT
>DATMLG010000366.1:0-3879 GCA_035570675.1 Verrucomicrobiia bacterium
CTGCGGCGGATGACTTCTTCGATGTTCGATTCTTCGTTGCTCAGCGTATCGTAAACTTTCTGTTCGTTTTCGGACAAATTCAACGCGGGCAGCACGCCGGTTTCGCTCGCGCCTGGCGGGCGGTTGCTGGCGGGAAAGAGATATTCAAACTCGCTCAAAATATCTTCCGCGCCTTCGCACAGCTTCGCGCCCTTTTTAATCAACTCGTGGCAGCCTTTGCTGCGCGGCGAATCTATGCGGCCCGGCACGGCAAATACCTGGCGTCCCTGTTCCACCGCCATGTTCGCGGTGATGAGCGCGCCGCTGGTGAGATTGGCCTCCACGACCACCGTGCCGAGCGTCATGCCCGCCACAATGCGGTTGCGGATGGGGAACGATTGCTTGTCCGCGCTGCGATTGAAGGGAAACTGCGTGATGACGGCGCCGGCGGCAGCAATGCGTTCGAACAGTTCCGCGTTCTCCGCTGGGAAGACCAGATTGATGCCCGTGCCCAGCACGGCCACGGTGCGTCCGCCACCGCTGAGCGCGCCTTGATGCGCCGCCGTGTCAATCCCGCGCGCCCCGCCGCTCACGACAGTCACGCCCACGTAAGTAAGTTGATACGCCAGCTTGCGGGCGGCCTCGACACCGTAATGCGTGGTCATGCGCGAACCGACCATGGCCACGGCGTTCTTGTCCCGGTCGGTCAGTCGGCCCTTGACGTAAAGAACGACGGGCGGGTCGTATATCTGCCGGAGCAGTTCGGGATAATCGGCGTCCGCTTGAATGAGGATGTGGCAGCCGAATTCACTGATGCGCTTCAACTCGCCGCCCAGGTCCACTGTTTTCTCCCAGTTTGCGATGGACTCGGCAGTTTCCGGACCGATACCCCGCGCGTGGAGCAGTTGCTGCTTGGAAGCGCTGAGAATGGCGGGCGCTTCGCCGAAATGCTCGAGCAACTGGCGCACGCGGACGGGTCCGACGTGCTCGATCATGTTCAGCGCGACCAGCGCTTCCCGGGCATCCATGGGCGTTTGCATAACTGATATGCGAAAAATCTGCAAATCATTCCCCGTGTCCTGCAAGGGGGTGCAGTTGTCCCGGTTTGAGACACGGGAGTGTCATGGCGACTGCCCAATTATTGACCTGAATGCCCCCGGAAATACTTTGCGACTGGCACGGTGGTTGCTCAATAGCCCTCATTAAACGACCGGAACTGATGCCAGTCGAACAAGTTAAACAAATTTTTCACATTTCAAGCGGCCGGCGGCCTGAAGTGAAACGCGTGTTTGATATTGTGCGGCAGCATTCCGGGCAGACTGGAATTTTGCAATGCAAACGAAACTGACGAACCGGTCCCTCCTGGCGGGATTCACCCTCGCGGAAACACTGATCAGCATCATGATCATGGGGCTGGTTTTCTCCGGTGTGCTGCTGGGCTACACCCGCGCATCGCAACGGGCGGAGTGGTCGGGCCTCTCGCTGGCGGCGGAAGCCCTGTGCGTCCGGCAAATGGAACAGTTTCGCGCGGTGTTGTGGGACACCCAGTCCATACCGGTCCTCGACAACACTGCGAACATTGCCACGAGCAACATAATGATCCTCGACATCCCCATCTCTGGCACCAACGTGGTGTACGCGACCAATACGTTCACAATCCAAACTTTCACGAACCCGGGCCCGTCTTACTACAAGATGATCGTAGCGAAAACCACCTGGGCTCTAAACGGCAAAGTTTACGTCAATCAGCTCGTTGATTATCGCGCCCCCGACCAATGAAAACCAATTGTACGAAGGCCGGTCCCGCACGGAACGCGCGCGGAATGACGCTCGTGGAAATGATGACCACCACGGCCCTGTTCACACTCACGGTCGCCGGGCTGATCGCGGTGAACTTGTTCGGCCTGAAACAGGACGAGTTTTTGAACAGCCAGATCGGGGCGAGCGACCAGTCCCGCATGGAATTTAACTTGATGCTGCAGGAAATCCGCTCCGGCAAGAACGTCCAGATCGGCACCGGCTGGAGCACCAATTTCACCCCCATCACCAACGGCGCGCAGCAGGGTGACACGATCCAAATCGCGCCCAGCACCAATTTCCCCGGCACCGGCCTCATTTACTACTACTTCTATACCAACCCGCCTTCCAACGCGAACTGGCTCGTCCGGGTCTCGGTTGCGACCGACACCAACGGCATCACCACCCGTCTCACCAACACCGTTGCCAGTTGCATCGCCAACACGACCAATCAGTGGATGACCAATGCATTGAATTTTTCCGCCCTGGGCTTCAATGGAACGAGCTGGGTCCTGCTGACCAACGATCCCACGACCTACAGCACCCACAACTACATCGTCACCTGCCTGCTCCAATTCTATCAGTACCAGTACCCGCTGACCTACGTGGGCACCAATTGCCTTTACGATTACTACCAGATCAACCTTCAGGCCGCGCGACGCGCGCCGTGAACCCAGCCGCCTTATGAACCTCCGCATTCCTCCCCGCAGTCCGCGCCAATCCGGCTATACCCTGCTCACGACCCTCATCCTGACCGGCGCCATCACTGCAATGCTCGCCGCGACCCTGAGCCGCACCATGACCGGTGAAAAGCTTAATGACCGCGACAATGCCTGGCAGTCCGCCAATGCCGCTGCGGAGGCAGCCACCGAAAAGGTGCTTTCGCGCATGATGGTGGATTTTGCGAGCGGCGCGGAGGTCAGCCTCAGCAACAACCTCACCCTTTACCGGACCGGCCTGCTGCCTACCACGAACGAGAACAGCTTCTGGACCAACTTCGTGTTCTCCGACGGGAACGGCAACAACAACGCAACTTACGTGGTTCGCACCACCACCACGGCAAACCCGCCGTATGTCACGCTCGAACAACAATATCCCGGCCTGAGCGCGTTCGCCGCCACCTACCGGATTCTCTCCAACGCCAGGTACACTTATAATGGTTACAACATTACCGGCGTCGTTCAGCAGGACGTCCAGATGGCCGAGATCCCCGTCTTTCAGTTCGCGATTTTCTACAACACGCTCCTGGAATTCTCCGATTGCGCCCCGATGACCGTGAACGGGCGCGTCCATTGCAACACCAACATCAATGTGGGCTGCACTTCCAGCGGTAGTCTTGCTTTCAATTACTTCGTTGACTGCAGCGGCATCATCACCAATCCGGGCGCCATGGGTATTTCCCAGGCCAGTTGGGTGGCATCGCATACCACTTACAATGGCACCCCTTCGCCAGGCTACGGCACTGGCGAAGCGGTTCTGACGCTGCCCATCGGCACCAACAGCGCCAATCCGAATGCCGTCCGTGAAATTATCAATCCGCCTCCCGCCAGCGAGTCCCAAACCAACCCCATCAGTTCGCAACGGTTCTATAACCAGGCCGACATGGTCATCCTTATTACCAATGCGCTGGTAGGCACGAACATGATTACCAATGCCGTAAGCGTAATGACGACCAACTGTGTCACCGTTTATATTAAAAACTCGATGTACGACATCAGTCCGCTCGTTTACGCCGTTACCAACGGCCTCACCAGCGGCACCAACAACGGCATCAACGATGGAACGGCTTGGACCAACTGGGCGTTGTCAAGCCATCAAGGGTTTACCAACTGGCTTTCATTCACCAACACGTTTACCGACCAGCGCGAGGGCCGGAGCACCCATGTCGTGCAGATTGACGTTGGAAAACTGGGGACATGGATAGGCACCGTCGCCGGCGGCTGCACAAATACTAACTTGTGGTCGAAATGGAATTCCATCACCCCGTTCAACGGCATCATTTACATACAGGATTCGCGGACCACCAATGGCAGTTATATGAACAGCGTACGGCTGATGAATGGGCAGAACATTACAAACGGGCTTTACGCCAGCGGACTAACC
>DATMLG010000367.1:0-7516 GCA_035570675.1 Verrucomicrobiia bacterium
CGCCCGCGCCTGGCTCTTCTCCGAAATCCAGGCCGCAGGTTGATTCTGCTCGATTTTGCCCGCGGTCACGTGCAAGGTTTTAGCGTTCAGTCAAACGACCTTTGATCGAAAATGCCAATCCGCCCTCAACGCCTGCAACCCGGCGACATCGTCGGGCTTATCGCTCCCGCCAGCACCGGCGCCAGCGCCGAGGTCATCGAACGCTCCGTCGCCGCGCTGCGGGACATCGGCTTCAAAGTGAAGCTGGGCCGCCACGTTCGCAAGCGCAACGGCTTTCTCGCGGGACAGGACAAGGAGCGCGCCGGTGATGTCATGGCCATGTTCACCGACCGCGCCGTTAAGGGCATCTTCTGCGTCCGGGGCGGTTATGGATCGGCGCGATTGCTGCCATTGCTCGACTATGGCGCCATTCGCCGGAATCCCAAGGTGTTCATTGGCTTCAGCGACATCACATCGCTCCATTGCGCGCTGCGCAAAAAATCGGACCTTGTGACTTTTCACGGGCCGATGACCATTTCCTTTTTGGCGGAAAAGAGTACCAAGTTTCTGCGCGAAAGCCTGTGGCGCGCCGTCGCGGGGCCGGACGCGCCGGCCAGCATTCTGCAGGGTTACCACCGAAAAACAGTCGAGGTCGTGCGACGCGGAAAGATATCGGGTGAATTGATTGGCGGCAACTTGTCCGTGCTGTCCACGGTGCTGGGCACGCCGTATCAGCCGGATTTCCGTGGGCGCATCCTGTTCCTCGAGGACGTGGACGAAAAACCCTACGCCGTGGACCGTTTGTTGACGCACCTGTTCAACGCCGGCGTTTTGTCGCAGGTGGCCGGCGTGGCCATCGGCATTTTTCACGACTGCGTGGATCCGAAGGCGGTCCACGGCGGCGAATATCGTCAGACGGTCGAAGACGTTTTGCGCAAGCGTTTATGGCCGCTGAAAGTGCCCGTCGTCATCGGCCTGCCCTTTGGCCACGTTCCGCACAATGCCACCCTGCCGGTAGGCGGCCGTGCCACTTTGGACGCCGACAACGGCGATTTGATCATCACCCGCGCGGCGGTGAAATGAAGGCATCGCACACCAAGACCCATGCGTGACTTTCCGCAATCAGTAGTCCTCCAGCAAATCTCCAGCGACCAGCCTCGATTCTGGGTGTGGCTTCTTCTTTTATTTGTTCCCAACTGGCTGCCGCACCTCCTCACGAAGACGTTAATGTTATGGCCATCGTTTGCCCAGATTGTGGCTGATCACCATAGGTCTTATTTTATTATTTTCTTCGCTTTGCAAATGATTCTGACTTGTGGCGCTATTTTGTTTCTGTCAAAAAACTACGCATCCGCTCTTTGGTCTCCGCGGCCACCGTCTCAGTGTAATGGTTTCAGCTCTCTCGTCATTTTGGCGCCACTGCTGTTGTTTTATTTGTCCAACTGGATTTCGATCTTTCCAATTATAACCCTCCCAAGCACTGCAAAATCCCAAGAGTTGAGCCAGACATTGACGACCATGCATAATGACATTTGGAGTCCCCTGGCTTATGGCGCTTCCTTGGCGGGCGTTGTTTGCGAGTCGATATTTTCATTTGTGTCTCCTGTGCTGGAAGAGATGTTGTTCTCTGGGCTCCTGGCAAATCGCCTAACCAAGTCTTTTGGCCCAGCCGTCGCTGTTTTAGGGACCGCGATCTGCTTTGCTCTAATCCATGTTTTTCAATTCGGAATTGGCGCACATTTGATCGCCCTATTCATTGCTGGTCTTACATACACATTCATTCGCTTTCGCACCGGAAGTCTCCGGATGGCGGTGTTCAGCCACCTGGCAATAAATTTCGTTGTCTTTGTTCCAAAATGGGCTGTCGCCGCAATGCACTTTTGGCATCCATAAAAGTGCGGCTTGAATATATTGCTCCTTGGACAAGAACCATTTTTTGGTTGGGAAGAAGTATCAATTCAAGTTGGGCGCAAACACAGGAAGGAATTGAAAAGACTTTCTTCGTGCAACTGATGCTGAAGCTGAACAGCGTCAAACCGAGACAGGCTGAAAGCCTATCCTGCTTTACCTCAACAACCCCCCAGGTGCAAACGAGTAAATCGCCGCCGTGGCGAGGA
Source organism: Verrucomicrobiia bacterium (assembly GCA_035570675.1). Taxonomy (GTDB): domain Bacteria; phylum Verrucomicrobiota; class Verrucomicrobiia; order Limisphaerales; family Pedosphaeraceae; genus DATMLG01. Next base: position 2,097 of record DATMLG010000367.1, read on the forward strand.
CCGATGCCGCCAGCCCGATCCAGATGAGCTTCTTGCGCGTCTTCAATTCAAACCGGTCAATCACCAGCCAGCGGACCCAGGCCGGCGCGCGCGACCGCTTTTGCGGGTCATCGCTGTCCAGCGCGGCAAAACTGTCGAAGAGTGCGCCCGATATAAAACTCGTCCAGCATGCCGCCCCGGACGCCTTGATCCCCATGATGACGGAAGGCATCCATCCGCACCCCGCCAGCTTATAGTTGGTAACAAATGAAGGGACGTTAAGCAGGAACCCATAGGTCGTGTCCACCGCGATGGCGGCGATGCAACCCTTGAAGGTGTCGGTCCGGAGCAGCCCGAGCTTTTTGAAAAGTTTGTCGCGGCCGTTGCTGTAAATCCCGCAGGTGCCCAGCGCCCCCCAACCGTTCGCAAAACACCGGCTCAACGCCCCGTGCAGGGCGCCGGGATGGACGACAAACATGTCCACCGCCGCAAGGTAAGGATTGTGAAAAAACGACTGGCTGGCAAAACCAACCCACTGCTGCCGCGAACGCAGGAGGCGACGGTAGTGGTCCGGCAAACGCGACAGCGTACCGCGGCAGTTTTTTGAAAACCTTCCAAAACTGTCGGTCAGGGACAGGACTTCCACGCGTGGGCACGCTATCCACTCCAGGCGAGAAGTCAAGAATCGGCGCGGGCGGACAGTGTTACAATCTGGAAACGGGCTCGGCCGCCTTCCAGCCCCGTGAAGTCAATCTTCCTCTTGCGTCACCGCAGGCTTGCTGTGTCCGCACTGAGTTGAGTAAGCTAGAGCATTGACAGAAATGATGTAGCGATGCGGAGCGGGGGATTTTGGCTTCTGGCAAGGTTTTGGCGAGAGAGCATGCCCGAAGCGGCCTGTAAACGAGCCGAAACGCCGCCAGAAGCCAAAAGCACCGCTGCCCGAATGGGCCGCAGCCGCACGCTACAGGATTGATGGAAATGCTCTAAAATCGATGCGCACCGTGAAGGTCCCGCTCGGGAACCGAAGCTACAATATCCTCATCGGCCGCGGCCTGCTCAAAGGCTTGGGCGCCGCCTGCAAAAAACTCGGGCTCGGCAAGCATTGCGCCATCATCTCGGACAGCAATGTCGCGCGCCACTTCGGCAAAGCCGCGCAAAAATCCCTCGCGCGCGCGGGATTTGACGTGCTGCTGATTGTTGTCCCCGCGGGCGAGACCGCCAAAAGCCTGAAAACCGTCCAGGCCTGTTACGACCGCCTCGCGCAACATCGCCTCGAACGAAAATCCTTCATCGTCGCCCTCGGCGGCGGAGTCGTGGGTGATCTCGCCGGTTTCGTGGCGGCGACTTATCTGCGCGGCGTCCCCTTCGTGCAAGTTCCCACCACCCTGCTCGCGCAGGTGGACAGCTCCGTCGGTGGCAAGGTCGGCGTCAACCTAAAGGCCGGAAAGAATCTCGTCGGCGCCTTCCACCAGCCGCGACTCGTCTTGTGCGATTTCGACACGCTCCGCACCCTGCCCCTCCGCGAATATCGTTCCGGCCTGGCGGAAGTCATCAAATACGGAATCATTTACGACGCGGCGTTGTTCAAGAAACTGGAGCGCGACCTGCCGAAACTGTTGAAGCGCGATCCGAAGATTCTGTCCGACGTCGTGGCGCGTTGCTGCGAAATCAAGGCCGAGGTCGTCGGCCAGGACGAAACCGACGGCGGACTGCGCGCCATTTTGAATTTCGGCCACACCATCGGCCATGCGCTCGAAGCCATTTCCGGCTACGGCAAATACTTGCACGGCGAGGCCATCGCCATCGGACAGGTTGCCGCCGCAGGACTTTCCGCGCGCCTCACCGGGTTGCCCAGTGCGGACGTGCAGCGCATTCGAAACCTCTTCCGCCGCGCTGGCCTGCCCGTCACCGTGAAACTCGAAGCGGCCGCGCGAAAGCACCTTTCATCCGCTATGAAACTCGACAAGAAAGTGAGCGGCGGGGAGATAAAATTCGTCTTGGCGAAGAAAATTGGCAAGGTCGAATATGGCCGCAACGTGCCGATGTCACTCATCCAAGACATCTTGCGCCACACCATTTGAACGCCGCCAAATCGGCCGTTTTGTCATTTCCAAAGCGGGCAATCTATACTAGGTTAAGGGGACTATGGTGCTGGTCATCGACAACTACGATTCGTTCACCTACAACCTCGTGCAATACTTGGGCGAGTTGCACGTGGAGCTGCAGGTCCATCGCAACGACCAGATCACGCTCGACCGCATCCACGACCTCAAGCCCGAGCGCATCCTCATTTCACCTGGCCCCTGCTCGCCGCGCGAATCGGGATTGTCCAACGAAATCATCCAGACCTTCGGGCCGCACGTTCCGCTGTTCGGCGTCTGCCTGGGCCATCAATGCATCGGCCACACCTTCGGCGGCGAAGTCGTCGTGAATTACCGCATGATGCACGGCAAAACTTCCCCCATCAAACACAACGGCAAGGACCTCTTCGCCGGCATGCCCAATCCCTTCGCCGCCACGCGCTATCACTCCCTCGTCATCAAACGGGAAACCCTGCCCGACGTCCTCGAAGTCACCGCGGAAACTGATGAAGGCGAAATCATGGGCGTGAAGCACAAGCACTTTCCCATCTGGGGCGTCCAATTCCACCCCGAAAGCATCCTCACCCAAAACGGCCGGACAATCGTCAAAAATTTCCTGAAGCTGGGGTGAGTTACGGGAGTGCCTAATTTGGCTTCTTTTTCCTTAAGAGCAGCCCTGCAAGCGATACGGCACAGCATATCATTGCCAAAGGGAAGAAAAAGTATCCGTGTCCGTAACCCAAAATCCCTCGGAGAAGCCAATAAACAATCCAAGGGAGCAATACAGCATCTTCCCATCCGAAAAATCTCTCGCGTTTCATTTCTTCCATTTCGCGTCCTTCGAAAATTGAACACAGCCGGCGGTTTACGCAAAACTTCCACCCTACTGCAACCGATAAACAATCCGCGCCTTGTCCAGATCGTAGGGCGACATCTCCATCTTCACGCGATCGCCGACCGTGAGGCGGATGAAGCGCTTGCGCATCTTGCCGGAAATATGCGCGAGCACGCTGTGGCCGTTCGTCAACTCCACGCGAAACATTGTCCCGGCCAAAACCGCCAGGATACGACCTTCAATTTCAATGGGCTGTTCCATTGCCTTTGCTTCAGCTTACGGCCCTGACTCTCGCACAACACCCGCCTTCTGGCCAACAAAAAAGGCGCGGAATTCGAATATTCCGCGCCTCGAAATGCTGATGCCGGCTTAACGGCTGTATTCGCGACGTCCGCCGCGGTCATCACCGCCGCCGCCACGATATCCACCACCGCCGCCGCCGCCGCCCGAACGGGGCGCGCGCTCTTCACGGGGACGGGCTTCATTGACCGTCAGATCGCGTCCGTCAATATTCTTGCCGTTCAGGGCCTGGATGGCGGCTTCCGCGCCTTCCTTGGTTTCCATGGTGACAAAGCCGAAACCGCGCGGGCGGCCGCTGAATTTGTCCATGATAAGATCAACTCCGGTGACCGGGCCGTGCTCCGAGAAAATTTCCTGAAGCTGTTCCTGGGTGGTGTTGTACGAGAGGTTGCCGATGTATAAACGAGTGCTCATGATGACTTGCGTGACTTTCTACTGTAGACTGACTGCTTCTTCCAGACCGTTCCCGACCATCGGGATTCAAATCATCACTGAAAACACTTTCAACTGAAGATTTTCCAAGCCGTGAAATCGGCCAGTTATCTAACTGCCGTCATTTATGGCATAATCTGCGCTCCAAATCAATGATTTTTCTGCGGAAAATGACCGCCCTCGACTACCCTCAATCAAATTTGGCTTTGACCCATAACAGGTTACATCAAGCTCCTACCCAACCCAACACCTGTCACTCGGAGCATGCCAGGCTCAATCGCCTTCGGAAAGTTTGCGATACAGCGTGGCCAGGCTGACCCCGAGCTGGATCGCTGTCTTCTCCTTGTCACCGCCGTTTTGTGCCAGCACGCGGTTAAGGTAGGTCAGCTCCTGTTCGCGCAGAAAATCCTTGAGCGGCAGGCTGGAAGCCCCGGAACCAGCCGGCATTTCCGCCGGAACCGCAGCCGCCTCCGCCGCAGAAGATCGCGCCGTGGGCGCGGCAGTTGCCGGCAAATCAGCAATGTCCCCGGCGCCCGATGCCGGCTCGCCCGCGGCTTGTGAGGCAGGAACCAGGATGGGCGGCAGGTCGCGCAGTTGAATCACATTGCCTTCGCAAAGCGTCGCGGCGCGTTCAATGGCATTTTCCAGTTCCCGAACATTGCCCGGCCAGTCATGGGCCGCCAGCGCTTGCAAGGCCTGACGGGTGATACGAATCGGCTGGCCAGTACGCGGACTAAGCTTGTGCTTGAGAAAATGCGCCACTAGCAACGGAATATCATCACGCCGTTCCCGCAGCCCCGGAAGATTGATGGCGATGACGTTCAACCGATAATAAAGATCCTCACGGAACGAGCCGTCCTTGATTTTCTTCTCCAACGGCTCGTTGGTGGCCGCCAGCACGCGGACATTGATGTAAGTGGGAATGTTGTCGCCCACCCGGCGGACTTCGCGCTCCTGCAGCACCCGCAGCAGTCGGCTTTGCAGCAACGGCGACATCGAACCAATTTCATCCAGAAAAATCGTCCCGCCATCGGCCTCCTGAAAAAGCCCCTGCTTGTCATTGACCGCGCCCGTGAACGAGCCTTTCCTATGGCCGAACAGCTCGGATTCCAGCAGGCTTTCCGGCAGCGCGCTGCAATTCACCGGGATGAACGGCGCGGACTGCCGGCGGCTGTTGAAATGCAACGCCCGCGCGACCAGCTCCTTCCCCGTGCCGCTCTCGCCCAAAATAAGAATCGTCGTGTCCGTGTCCGCCACGCGCTCAATCATCGTGAACACCTCCTGCATCTTCGAGGCCGTTCCAATCAACTGGCTGAACTGGTATTTCTTCCGAAGCTGCTTCTTCAGGTAATGATTCTCTGAAATCGCCTCGTTGTACGACAATGCCCGCTGGATGCAGAGCAGCAGTTCATCCAGCTTGAACGGCTTCTCCAGATAATCATACGCCCCCTTTTTCATCGCTTCCACCGCGGTCTCGATGGACCCGAACGCCGTGATGACGATCACGCTCGCGGGCGGGGTGATGGATCGCGCCTTCTGCAGAATCTCCAGCCCGTGCGCGCGGGTCTTGTCCAGATAAAGGTCGGTAATGACGATTTCCGGATTGTGATTTTCCAGCGCAGCGAAGGCGTCCTTGGAATTCGTGCAGGGAAACACCTCATGGCCCTCCTGGCGCAACCGCTCCGTCACCATCTGCACCATGGTCAATTCGTCATCGACGAGAAGCACTTTAGCCATCAACCCGAGGCTAAGGGAAACGCGCCGCTACCGGCAAGCTGGATTGTTGCGGGCAG
>DATMLG010000368.1:0-3104 GCA_035570675.1 Verrucomicrobiia bacterium
ATGCTGTCCGCCTCGCGCAAAATCTCGCAGCGGCGTGGTGTCACCTCGCCCAAAATCCGCACCGCCAGCCCCGGCCCCGGGAACGGCTGGCGCAGCACGATTTCCCGCGGCAATCCCAGTTCCAAACCCAGCTCCCGCACCTCGTCCTTGAAAAGGCGCTTCAGCGGCTCGACCAATTTGAACTTCATGTTCTTAGGCAGGCCGCCCACGTTGTGATGACTCTTGATCATCGCCGCCGGATTGCCGCCGATGGGCACCGACTCAATCACGTCGGGATACAACGTCCCTTGCGCCAGAAATTTCGCCTTGCCCGCGCGCTTCGTCGCGGATTGAAACACCTCGATGAACGTGCGCCCGATGATTTTGCGTTTGCGCTCGGGATCCGTCACGCCCTTGAGCCGGCGCAGGAACAGCTTCGACGCGTCCTCGTATTGCAGCTTGATTTTGAAATGCCGCACGAAAACCTCCTGTACCACCCCCGCCTCGCGCCCGCGCAACAGGCCGTTGTTCACAAAAATGCAGGTGAGCTGGTCGCCGATGGCCTTGTGGATCAGCGCGGCGGCGACGCTGGAATCCACCCCGCCGCTCAGGCCAAGAATCACCTTTTCATCGCCCACCTGCTCGCGAATCGCCACGACCGCCTGGTCAATGTAATTGTGCATCGTCCAGTTCTTGCCGCAGCCGCAGATGTTATGGACGAAGTTGGCGATGATCTCGCGTCCGCGCGGCGTGTGCGCGACCTCCGGGTGAAATTGCAGGCCGAACAGCTTGCGCGGACGATTTTCAATCGCCGCAAAGTCCGAATTCTCCGTGACCGCGACGGATTTGAACCCGCGCGGAATCTTCGTAAGCTTGTCGCCATGGGAATTCCAGACCTGCAACGATTCCGGGAGGTTGGCGAACAGCGGGCAGAAGCCGTCCTTCACCGTGAGCGTACCCTTGCCGTATTCCCGCTTCTGGCCCTTCTCGACGCGTCCGCCCAGATAATGCGCGAAGAGTTGCAGGCCGTAGCAGATGCCCAGCACGGGAATCTTCAAATCGAAAATCGCCCGGTCCGGCAGCGGCGCATCCTTGGCATACACGCTGGACGGTCCGCCGGAGAGAATCAGGCCGCTGGGTTGCAATGCCGCAATTTCCGCCGCGGGCGTGTCGTAGCGGAGAATGATGGAATAGACATTGCACTCGCGAATCCGGCGCGCGATGACCTGCGTGTATTGGGAGCCGAAATCAAGAATGACGACCTGTTCGTTCATGCGAAATAAAAGCAGAGTGTTTGCCTTCGAGGCAAGGACTTTGCGAGAAAAAATATTTGCGCGGGATGTCCCGGTAAAAACCACCAGCAGCCCGCGCCCTGTCTCCAAGTTTTGCGCGCAGGTTAATGGCGCGCGCGCCGGTCATTCATCCACCAGCTTGACTTCGCCGGTCGCGGGGTTGTAATCCAGCTTCTTGCCCCGCGGGGTCACCGGAACTTCGGCAATCAACTTGTTGGTCACCAGTTCATCGAGGTCCTTCGGAAACCGCCCCTCGGTGGCGTTGAACATCTGGACCGCCTGGGTGAGCGCGGCGGTATCAATGACCTTGACCGCACGGTCCCGGCTGTTGGCGAGGGCGTCGAGATAATTGCCGGCAGGAGCCGGCTCTGCGCCGGTTGAAACGTTGTTCGTCTGGGAGGAACTGCCCTGATTATTCCCGCAACCCGAGAGAACCAACGCTGCCGCCAACAACATGAGAGGATGGCAAATCGGCAATTTCATGCACTAAATTCGCCAATTTTAACAAAAAATCAAGACGTTCATGCCCTGTCCAAAAACCAAAAAGAGCCGGATTCTTGTGAAATCAGGCTCGTGAATGTGTAAACAGGGGACACCGGCCCGTACGATTTGCCGGTTCCCTGCTGGCAGCGCCGCAGTGTTGCGACGTCAAGCCCCGTTAATTCGTTGAAGGCGGGGTCATCGGCGGAGTCGCCGGGGCCGCATTCGTGGTCGCCGGGGCGGCGGGAGTAGAGGAGTCGGTAGTACCGCCGCTGCAACCAGCCAAAACCAAACCGGTCAACGCGCACAACAACATGATGATAGATGATTTCCGTTTCATAGGTGGTCAATGTAAGCGATAACGCTTGGTTGCCAAGAGAAATATTGCAGGAAAAAGTTCAGGATTCGGACACTAATTTTCTTGCCAATTTTATCAATTCGAGGTCGTTGGCGAGATCGCCGAAACGAAACGCCGGGGCGCCGCTCTGCTGCTGGCCGAGCAGTTCGCCCGGCCCGCGAATTTTCAAGTCCGCCTCCGCGATCTTGAATCCATCCGACGTTTCCTCCAGCACCTTGAGCCGTTGCCGGGCTTCCGTGTTCGCGCCCGCGGCCACCAAAATGCAATCGGCATTGTGCGCGCCGCGGCCGATGCGCCCGCGCAACTGGTGAAGCTGCGCGAGGCCGAATTGTTCCGCGTTTTCAATCAACATGATCGTCGCGTTCGGCACGTCCACGCCCACCTCGATCAACGGCGTGGCCAGCAGCACGTTCAACTGGTTTGCGCGGAATGCCGTCATCACCGCCTCCTTTTCGGCGCTTCGCAACCGCCCGTGCAACCGCCCGACGCGAAACGGCGCCAGCACCTTCTTCAAGTTTCCAAACTCGCCGGTGACCGCCTTCAATCCGCCGCTCGTCTCCTCCACACGGGGATAAACCACATAAGCCTGCCGGCCCTCCGCCAGTTTTTTCCGGATGAACGCCCACACTTTGGGCAGCGTTTCGGCGGTGCGCACAAAAGTCCGGATGCGGCCGCGGCCCGCGGGCATCTCGTCAATTACCGACCCGTCGAGTTCGCCGTACAGCGTCAGGCCCAGCGTGCGCGGAATGGGCGTCGCCGTCATCACCAGCAAATGCGGATAATTGCCCTTGCGCAGCAGTTCCTCGCGCTGCGCCACGCCGAACTTGTGTTGTTCGTCAATGATCACGAGACCGAGACGCTCCATCGCAAACGCGGACTGAATCAACGCGTGGGTGCCGATGGTGAGCCGGGCGGTTTGCGTGTTCCGGATTGCGGATTTATGGCTGCCCGTCTGCAAATGCACTTCCACGCCCAGCGGCTCGAACCATTTTTTA